>JAFGEC010000475.1 GCA_016931775.1 Candidatus Zhuqueibacterota bacterium
GGTTACTTGTTTGGTGAAACCGAGGATTATTATCTCAAACCCGGCGGGCCAGAAACAGAGTATGATTTTGGTGATGCACCGGATCCCACTTTTCCGACTTATCATGTTTCCGGAGGCGCATACCATGTTATCGTAGACGGTATTCACTTGGGTAAAACCGTCGATCCCGATTCCAACGGGCAACCGGATCCCGATGCCCTTGGCGATGACATTTACGATGGCTCTGATGACGAGGATGGTGTCCATTTTACAACACCAATCATTATAGGTGGTACGGCAAATGTAACGGTTAATGCCTCGATCAGCGGACGGCTCAATGCCTGGATCGATTTTGCAGGTGACGGCGATTGGACGGCCATTGAAGATCACGTTTTTGCCGATGCGCCGTTGATTGCCGGTGATAATTTTCTGTCATTTACCGTTCCGGCTTCCGCCGTTGATGGGCCAAAATTTGCACGATTCCGTTTTAATATCAATGGTGGATTATCCTACAGCGGTATGGCGACTGAAGGTGAAGTGGAAGATTACAAGATAAAGATTGGTGAAGAACGGCCGCCTTTAAAATGGTCACAGCCACCAATCATCAACCTCAATTCGCCGGAGCCCGATTGTTACTGGGGCTGGGATGAAGAATCTGTACATAAGGTTGTTATTGCAGCGGATGACTGGTTGTGCGTCAATCCTCAACCGGTAACTGCGATTGAATGGTGGGGTTCATATATGGAATGGGATACTGCTGCGCCTCCACCGGTCGCACCTTATAAATTTCATATCGGCATCTGGACGGATACGCCGGCGACCGACGAACATCCGTGGAGTCACCCGGGAAACCTGAGATGGGTCGGCACGGTGGAACGGGAACGTGCGAATGAAAAAGCAACCCGGTGTGATTTTTATCCTGAGGTTATGTCCGGTCGCGATCTAGCATTTCATTATTTGTACGAAATACCGGAATCCGACTGGTTCTTTCAGGAAACCGACGAGACAATATACTGGTTGAGTATCGCCGCTGTTTATTTCGATGTTCCTGAACACCACCGCTGGGGTTGGAAAACCAGACCGCACTATTTTAATGATGATGCCGTGAAAATTAAAGATCCTGTCGATCCATTCATTGGAGACGGATTTGGTGATGGTGTGCCCATTGCAGAAAAATGGGATCTGGCATTTCGACTGCATAGCAAAGAGAAATCCATCGAATTAGATTTTGGTGATGCGCCTAAACACTATCCAACACTCCAGATCTTAGACGGCGCTCATCATATCATTAAAGAAGGAACAAGGTTGGGAGATGCCATCGATGCTGATTCGGACGGTCAACCAACCGTAGATGCCACGGGAGACGATCAAGACGGCACAGACGATGAGGACGGCGTGGATATGCCCGAAACGGTCGAACAGGGTGAAACCTTTGAAATAAAAGCATTTCCATCGGTAAACGGTTTTCTCAACATCTGGATTGACCTGGATCGTGACGGAATATGGAATATGGAGAACGAACATATTGTTGCTAATCAACAGGTTGTGCCCAACGAACCGCCTATATCCTATACCATGCCGGACGATATCGAACCGGGTGATGTTTTTGTTCGAGCCCGTTTCTCCCGGGTAATTCTGGACGGACCCGTTGGATTGGCAACGGACGGTGAGGTGGAAGATTATCGTATTGTGGTCCGGAAAAAAGATGCGGTTGAAACCGCACAAAAATTGCCACAGCAATTTACTCTCCATCAGAATCACCCGAATCCGTTCAATCCGACGACGGAGATTCAGTTTGAATTGCCGCGCCAGGAACATGTAACCGTCGAGATATTTAATTTGATCGGTACCCGGGTGCGCACTCTGATCGACGCACCGCATCCCGCCGGTTACTATAATGTCGTCTGGGATGCCAGGGATGATTTGAACCGGGTTCTGCCCAGCGGCATTTATATTTATCGAATGAAGGCAGGATCATTCGTGGCTTCAAAGAAATTGTTGCTTGTAAAATAATATCGGAGTAGATATTCGGAAAAACGGGAGGTGCTTTTAGTGCCTCCCGTTTTTTATTGCGTGCATTTTTTCCGGTATTTTAATTTCCTTTTTATTCTTGAAGGAAATACAATGACGACACGTATTTCATCATCCGTTTTTATAATCCATCATTTTTTTCTTGATATAACCGAGAGAATGGAATATATTTAAATGTTTTGCAACATATCATTCCATTACAACGAAAAGGCCGTAAAAAATGAGATTTTTCTGGTTTGTTTTCACCATTTCCTTTTCAATATTTTCCTATGCTCAGCAAACAGAACATATCGACCGCGGTATTGTTGCCCTGCCCGTTCAGGAAGGGCAGGTTTACGTAGGCTGGCGTCTGTTAAAATCCGATCCTCCAAATGTGTCGTTTAATGTATTCAGGAGAGACATCGGTTTTGATGCATATGAAAAAGTAAATCAACATCCGGTGGATAATTCAACAAATTTTATCGATCTCGATGCCGCCCCCGGTCATGGCTTCAATTATAAAATCACGACGCTGATCGATGACGTGGAAAAGGACTCGCCGGGTGAAGCTTACGTTTTCACCCTGTCCGGCAACCTTCCCTGGTATTCAATAAAATTAAAAGATAAAGTCGAACTTAAACGTGTCGGAATCGGAGACATCGACGGCGATGGGGCATATGATTTTGTTCTCCAGTATCCTAATATTAATGTGGATCCCTATTTTCGGCCGGGATATTGGAAACGGAGCCCTGAACCTTATAAACTGGAAGCTTATACTTCAAAAGGCCGATTTTTATGGCGCTATGATATGGGATGGGCTATTGAAACGGGAACGTGGTATTCGCCATATATGGTGTACGACATCGACGGCGACGGCAAAGCCGAAGTATATACCAAGTCAGGAGAAGGTGACCCACGGGAAATCGACGGGCATGTTTTACAGGGATCCGAGTATCTCGTTAAACTAGATGGACAGACCGGTGAATTACAGCAAAAACAGGCATGGATTTCTCGGGAGGGATTTGAATCGTATAATTACTGGAGCCGAAATTTCCTTACGGTGGCGTACCTGGATGGTGTGAATCCGTCACTTATCATTCAAAGAGGAACTTATACAATTATCAAAACAATTGCTTTAGATAAAGCACTCAAACCTGTTTGGGAATGGGAAAGCACAGGAATCTATGAGAATTATAAAGGACAGGGGATGCACGGGATATTGACCGGCGATATCGATCTGGATGGAAAAGATGAACTTGTCATCGGAACGGCTGCGCTTGACGACAACGGTATCCCCTTATGGCGGACCGGTTTGGGACATAATGATGCCGGTTATATCGCCGATATCGATCCGGGCCGTCCAGGTTATGAAATTTTTTATGGTGTTGAATCGGGCTCACCTCAAAATGGTGTTTGTCTGGTAGATGCCAGAACAGGTGAAATTATCTGGGGTTATGAGGGTAAAACCCATCATGTGCATAGTCAGGGCATGATTGGTGATTTAACCGATGAGTATCCCGGTCTTGAATGTTATGCTGGGGAAGCAAAAGGGGGGTATAAATTCTTTTTATATACGGCTCAAGGCAAGAGAATTTCAGATAAGGATCTATGGGGCCTGGCTCCCCGGGCCGTATGGTGGGATGACGATGAACAAAAGGAAATATGTCATCAAAATAAAATATTAGAATACAATGGTGAAGAAAAACTGGAAATTCAAGGCAATATTTTGATCGTTGCCGATATCATCGGTGATTGGCGGGAGGAAATTATAACCAGTTTACCGGGAGAACTACGTATCTATTCAACCAATATTCCGGCGGATAGCAGGAAAATTTGCCTCATGCAAAATCATTTATACCGAATGGCTGTCGCTGATGCATCTATGGGGTATTATAACGCACCGCAGGTCGGATTGGAAAGAGAGTAGGAGAATAAGGAGCAGTTTTTTGTACGCAATCTTCGTCTGGAGGAATTTTTGAGTATTTTGCGAATAAGCGGATGAAACAATTACAATAGAATGTATTAAATGTTCGTGGCACAGAATGGACAGATAGTGGGAAGGTCCGGTTGAAGAATTTATGAATATAGAAAATTGAGGCCGCGATTTTCGAAATACTATAAATTAATACTTTAAATAAAATATTAAAGAATTTGTTATTCCGGAGATTTTTTGTAGTTACTTAAAGTAAAGCTTTAAGTGTGTAAGATAAAAAAGACAACCTTTTTTTGTTGCCACTAATTCTTGTCCGGCTGCATAGCTATTTATCAATCTTCGCTAATGGAGGCCAAAATGTTGCACAGGAGTATCCAATTAAAAGGTTTTTTTTGTATTTTTATTATTTTTTCTGCCGCAGTGGTTTCTGCCCGATCCGTTGATACAAAAGTTCTTAAAGATTCCTCTGCACAACAATTTTATTATTTATTTGATGGAAATAATGTCGATCATTGGCAAAGCGTAAAATCCGAAAATTTCCCGCATGACTGCTGGAAGGTTGTAGATGGTGAATTAAGAATTATAAATAAAACCAACAAGAGATTCGGGAGTTGCGGTGATTTAATAACCAGAAAGAAATACAGTAACTTTGAGTTGGTGCTGGAATACAAGGTGGAACCCCGCGCCAATAGCGGTATAAAGTATTTCTTCCAAACAAAGACCGGCTTGGGACTCGAATATCAGCTAATAGACGATGAAAGACAGTCTGCAACACATCGAACAGCGGATTTATATGATCTTTATGAGTGCAACGAAAAAAAAATGAATCCTCCAGGTCAATGGAACAGTATACGTATTATCGCCTGTGGTTTGTCAGTTGAACACTGGCTTAACGGCATTAAAGTTCTGGAGTACGAACGGGGGAGTGAGGATTTTATAGAAAAAATATCCAAAAGCAAGTTCAAAAATTCACCGAATTTCGGCCTCCAAGAAGAAGGACACATTTTACTGCAAGATCATGGTGGCGGCGTATCGTTTCGAAATATACGCATCCGTGAAATAAAAAATTCCATTCGATAAAAATTACTTGCTATTTTACTCAGAATTTTATATCTAGTAGTGTAATCATTAGCAGTTCTCCATTTCCACAGTACGTCAGTACTCTGCAATAATCTTTTCTGCTTTTACACTGGTTTTACGACATCACCTCTTCCTTTCAAAAACCTCCAGTTGATGGATTCGCAGCTTGTTCATGGTTGTGCAGTGCGGAAATTAATTGTATTATTTATTTAATCAATTATTAAAGGAGGTGCAAGATGAAGGCGAAACCTTTATTTTGGATTGTTTTTTTTACGCTTTATTGTCTGCTTTGTTATTGCGAGAAAGATACACCGACCAGTCCTGAAAGTCAAACCAAAGATGTTGCCTGGTTATCAGGATGGTGGAATGCTTCTTTCAGTAATAATAATACCGAACTTGATATTCACTATTTAAAGGAAACCAGCCGGCTGACTTTTGATGATAAACCTTTGAACAAATACGATGGTGACAACTTGGTATACACGATCGAATCGGAAAAATATACCGGAATTGATGTGTATGGCAGAAGTGTCGATATGAGTCGAACCACAAGTTTTTGTCCGGAAAGTGTGCCGGACACTATCTTGTATTCGGGAGAAATATTTTATCCTTCCGCGAATGTGGCCGAAAGTGATGTGTTAATCAATTATCGAATACAGGTAAATTGCCAGTATGACACTATAAAAAAGACTTACCTGACAGAGTGTTCAGGGAATATGGACGGTCATATCAAAACATCGATCGGTACAATGACGTTTAATGGGGCCAGTAACGGGGATTTGCATATTATCGACGACAGAGTTTGCTGCTCGGAGCGTACTGACAATTACAATTTCCAAATCGCCGGAGAGACATATGCAGTCGTCAAAATGACGGTGGTCCCTATTGCTTTATATTCCGGAGGAAAATTCCTTCTGGACAGGGAGTCCATTACTATTAATACGGAATATCAGGACGGCAGTAAGCGGATAAGCGAAATAATCATCACCTGGCAGAGGGACGGCAAATGCAATATAACGGAAAAAACAGTTACAGGGCATTTTTCCGGAAGTGAGATACAGAATAACAAAACCTCCACCATCGCTGGCACTATTGAAGTCGACTGCAGCGGAAGGCATTATCTCTGCGATTATCATAAATTAAATTACAAGGAAATATTTACCAAAGGAAGCAAATTACCACAACGGATTCCATTTGAAGTGATATTTGTAGATGATTTTTTCCTGCGGTGGTTGTGGTGGGAGATCGAATAGTTTTTAATACAAGGGCATTGATTTTTCATCAGTGCCCTTTTTCTTTTATATTCCCAACAGATATATAACTAACCATCCTTTAACTGCCTATTAATTTAAATTACATTGTTATCTCCGGAACGGTTTTTTATACCACGTTCAAATTGGATATCTAATCCTGCAAAATCCATGTTATTTTTATGATTTGAAAAAATTTTGATTACATTTTTCTGATCGAGGTGCTAATGTTGCTATTATAGATAAACGAATAACGGAATGAATTTTTACAAACTGACAGGGGATTTGACCATGGAACTTGATCATTCGACTTACGATTACAGTGGTTTTTTTAAAACGGAACAAATTGTTGCGCAGGTGTTGGTGCCTGGTACCGCTTATTATATCAAAAGAAAAAGTAACAGGCTTGCAATTACATTGTTTTTTTTCATTATAGCACTCCTATGCGGTGGACTTGCAGGACTTGCACTCGGTTCGGACTTTTTATCGGACTCTGATGAGGCCGGTCCCATATTCTTTTTCTCAGCGTTATTCTTTTTAATTATCAGTCTGACCTTTTTTTTCATCGCCCTTGCAACGCGTAAACCCGCGCGTATCAAACGCCTCAGCTTGCTGGCCATACCGATACAACATTCAAAATTTCAGGATAAATCGGTGCTGGTGGATAAATCCGGACTCCTGAAACCTGTCGGATTTTCATATCCCAGCCTGGATGAGGAAAATGTAAAAAAACTGGACTCGACATTTAAGAATACCCGTCAACTGGTAACCAAAATACCTATGGTGCTTTCACCAAAGAATCAATATCGATTTGAAAATCAAACAGATAAAAATTTCAAAAATAAACTCGAACTTTATGCAGAAGAGGCACGCTGCAATCAATTTATCGAAAATATAACCCAAATTTTTGATTCCGTTCATACCTTTGATGTTCAGTTGCCTCTGTTTGATGGAAGTAATCGATTGCTGGATTTTTTAAAACAGAACAATCTGAACAGCAATTCATGGAACGGTCATGTGCTGCAAAAAATTTCCGACATTGAATTGAGGGGCAAGATTGAAGGGATTGTCGGTATTGTTCATACCAGCAAAAGCCAGGCTGCTGTGGATGTGGATGACCTGGCACTCGATATCCTGGCATTTTACGATAAATTGTTTCCACGGCTCGATTATGTACTCAATAAATCCCTTCACCATATTAACGTCCAATATATCAATCAGTACCTTGAGAACCTGACGCACAGCTCATATAATTATTACTGTCCCCATTGTAATCAGGAAGCCATTAACAGCTTGCTTCACAATTCATATGGCCACGACGGTGCCAAGGATTTCCGTGTGAACCTGAACAGGCAGGCTTTGATGATTCCCACTGATCCCTTTACGTTTGTTTGGCGCTGTCGGCTGTGCGAGCGAGAGACCAAAAATCCATTTCAGATCCATAAAATGATTGATGAACTATTCACACCAGTATACGATATGCTCTACGAAGAAAACCTGAAGGACCGGTTACAAATTTACAACCATATTAATGATGAAAAACGCAGTTATACGGAAAAAGCACAAGTCCAATTTCATGAGGTAATGCGTGATAACCGGAATAAAACCGATACGATCAAATCAAAAATTCGCTCGATTCTTGCTGAAATTAAAGCCGATGAAAGCGCTATTTTCGGTCTGAGGGATTTACTGACCAAATTTGACCGTATCTCCACACAAAAGATACGAGAAATCGATACGGAGATGCAGCACATAAAAATGGAAATGGAGGATAAAGCCAGAGCGGCATCTGAGAGTTTGAATGATGTTGTGCAAAATGCCAAAAATAGTATCAGCTCGAGTATTGAAAAGTATTCAAATTTGGCGCGTCAAGACCAAGCCCAGCGGGATAAATTACAGAAAAAAATGGCACAAACCCATGATGTTTTGTTAAAACTGCAACAGTCCGATTCAAAAAGAGCCGAAATGGACAGCCAGGCATTCCGACAGTACCTGAAGAGAATTTCACGGTTTCGGTGATCAATCCCTAAAATGAAAGGAAAGAGGTGTTAAATGGCTGAATTTCAAATAAAAGCACTGGAAAATATAGTACATAAGATACTCGAGGTACTCAAGGAACTTGGACAAAAAATCATTGAAGCGGTTAAATATTTGGGACAAATATCCGCGTTTGTTGAAAAAATACTCGAATCGATAACAAGAGGCGTCAACGATATCATCCAGGCTCAGGGAGAAATGGAAATTTATATCCGGCTGGCCAATATCAAGTCCAGAGAGGGATTGATCTCAATGGAACAGGAGTCGATTGATGATTTTAGATCGGATTTAAACGAAGATATCGGTGAAATCGATGCTCGTTACAGTAAAATACAAGATGGATTAACCAGTGATGCAGACCAGCGTGTTAGCGAACTGGACGCACATTTGTTGAACTTGAATGACATGTTTCCCGAAGAAATGGTAACCCCTTACTTTGAAGAATTGTCGGAATTGTTAAATGATGTTTACGATGACGCAAGTGACTCTTATCGTGAACGTGTTGGTCAAATGCGTAATCGTATTAAAAAATCCAGGCAGGTTTTGCTAAAATTCGTCGGTGCCCGAAAAAACTTTTTCGAAAAAATAAACCAGTATACACTGGACGTTCAACCGGACAAAGATCAGCAGTTTTTTATCCCGCTGTGGCTTGTTGAGACTGAGGATCCTAAAGATGGTTCGATCAAAAGACACGCTTTTTTGCCTTTTATGCAAAGCCCGGTTGCGGATGGTGACATCGACGAATCAAGTTTTGTCGTAAAAAGAGACGAACGCTTGCGACAATTACAGCTTGTTGTTGAAAATCCGGAGATCAAAAAAACTTTGTTTCAAAGTGTGGAATGGTCTGAGAATTTTCAATTACCGATTAAACTGGCGGAGAAAGTATATAATTATCTCGATGCCAACTTTAAAGAGACTGGCCTGTTGAGCACCAAAAAATTTATTAGACAATCGATAAAAAAGAGCCAGATTTTATCAATCAAGGGGAAAGAAGATGCGTAAGACCAAAATTCAGAACGATCAGATGTTTATGTTGGCAAATGAGATTTATTCAAATGCCATTATACCTTCAAAAAAATCGGAAATGTGGCGAAAAATCAATTTAGAAGATAAAGTTCAGGTACAAGGCGGTATTTTCGGGAAGAGTCTGAGTATCGTAGCGGGAAATGTCATCGTCCGTGGCGCTATTTACTGCCAAGAAGATTTCACGGTATCGGGTAAAAAAGATGGTAAAATTTGGATTAAATCGGTTGCCCGCTTTGGACAATCGATTCTGGCACAGGACAATGTGAGGATACGTTTTTCGGCGGATATTTCCTCTCCTTTGATCAATTTAACCAATAGTATCATATATGGCAATGTTTATGCCGATGAAGTTATTTTAAAAAACAGTGTGGTGCTTGGCGGTGTTTTCGCGCGGGATAAACTCACAATGGACAATGCCATAGTGGGCACATTTTGTACAAAAAGCTTTATCCAACAGAACAATATCGGCCTCATTCTGCCTTTTGCCCTAAGCCGGGAAAAATTAAACCTGGGTGCCAAAGTTTACAGTATTTTTTCATTATCTTTTAAGGATGGTAAAACCACCGGCGTTTATGAATTGTTCGAAGACGATATCTTTGATATGACCCCTTCGGAGGAAAGCAGCGCCTTCCCACAGTATATATTAACGCCATCACTGCGAATATTCGATTTTTCAACAATTCAGGAGATCATTCAGGAAAATGTTCGAAAGGTGGCCTATATCAGCTCTCTGGATCACGAAAATTTGGCTGTTATTGATGCAGAGTTGGTACCGTTTGATGATATCTTTTTTAACCTTGTTAAGGATAATTTTAATATTGTATCCAAAATTGAATATTCTCATTTTATGGACACGGACGATGAGACGGTCAATGAATGGCAAAATAAATTCAGTGAAAAATCTGAGGACGTCCCCCAAAAGTTCACCTCGGAGGCCCCGTTTTCAGGGTATACGGAACCGGCATCATTCGATTCTGAACCGGAAAATGAAACTGAAAATTCTGCCGACACCGACGAGTCTTCCGAAATAAAACCGGAATTTCCAGAGACCGAAAATTCCTCAACGAATCAACCTGAAGCACAACTTGAGACCTTTGTCGAGACTGATAAAATCAAGTGTCCTATCTGTGATGCACCGGTTCCGGAGAGCTATGCTGCCAGTTTTTGTCATTTATGCGGTGCACCGCTTATTGATCAAAATAAAACCTGAAAAAAACCGTCTGATGGACGGCACACCGCCTTATCCAGATATCGGAAAAAAGTTCGCTTAAATTGTTTTATTTCTCGCCACAAATTCCAATAGCCTTTCCATACTAAATATTCATTTTTTATCTAAATTTGCTGTTTCACCCTTGAATATTTTCCATAGATTTTGTACATTTATCCTTTAATTCTTAAAATAAGGATGATGCTATGACAGAAAATAATAACATAATAGAAAACGGTATTGAACGGTTTGCCCGTGAATGTATGCTCTGTTTAACGGATGACGGTATGCTGGATCCGGCAGAACTGGACCGATTGCGTAACCTGGCAGATGAATTGAATTTGTCCGAGGCGGATCTGACTGAAACACAGGCTCTACTCACCGAGCGTCTGATCGGATCGCTGAAAAAAAGGGGAGTAAATTCGACAAAAGCTGGGAAAATAGCCACCAGGATGCTGGCTCAACTTTTGAAAATTTAGCAAATCGTTGTTTTATTGAATAATACGTCAGACAACAATGAAGAAATCATTTTCAATTACATACTTGGTCATCAAATACGTTGTCCAAACCGTTTTTTATCTATTACTTGTTCCTTTTGCGCTGATTCTGGTACTCAATTGGATTCCGCCGCCAACAACAAGTTATATACTGCGGCATCGCACAGTTGATAAAAAAACAAAATATACATGGGTGAATGATGATAAAATATCGCGCTATATGAAATTGGCCGTCGTCGCCTCCGAGGATACGCGGTTTATCGAACACAGTGGATTTGATATGGAGGCTATCAACAGTGCACTCGAAAATAATAAAAACGGCACCGTTGTCCGTGGAGCCAGTACCATCACCCAGCAGGTTGCGAAAAACTTGTTCCTCTGGCCGGAAAAATCTCTCGTTCGTAAGGGTATCGAGGCCTATCTTACTGTGATGCTTGAAATATGCTGGAGTAAAAAACGTATTCTTGAGGTTTATATAAATATTTCTGAAATGGGCAAAGGGATATATGGCGTCAAAGAAGCTTCTTTATTTTATTTTAACAAAGAACCAATGCAACTTTCCAAAGAAGAATGTGCATTACTTGCCATCGTTCTGCCCAGCCCGCGTCATATTTCACCGCTCAAAAAGACACCTTATGTTCAGGAACGATTAAATCACGTTTTAGGGCAAATGGATTATTTAGAACTGACGGGATTTTTTCAACAGTTATAACTTATTCTCCTGGGCATTGAGCTTGACTTTACCGTCCCAAATGATGCATGCTGTCGAATACCCCAAATTCAATTTCCGGACTTGTTTTTATTCAAGTGGTTTTTTATTATGAATCTGTTTAACTTTTATTAATGTTTTAATAAATCACGCTTATTAATGAGATTATTCTTTCATTTTAGAAAGGAGCAAATCATGGAAGCAGTCGAAAAAGTATTAGAAACCCTGAAAAAGGCCGGCAAACCATTAAGCGCCGGACAGGTGGCGGATATATCAGGGATCGATAGAAAACAAGTGGATAAAGCCATGAAAGAATTAAAAGAGAATGGGAGTATCGTTTCGCCGAAACGATGTTATTGGGAGCCGGTATAAAACATATTGAATGGTGTTTATTTATTAATTGTTTTTTTGGGCCAGTACCAAAGTATTTACCGAATTGCCGGGTATTTCTACGGTCATAAACTTTTCTTTTATTTTTATCATTCGTTTTTTTTCATTTGTCGATTTGTTGTGTAACAAAACGACAAGCTCTCCGTTCGGATTTCGAAAAGCCAATTCCGATTCCTTTTGACCTGATATATCCAGCATAACGGCCCCTGGTCTGATAAAATAACTGAAATGCTTCATGATATAAAACTCAGGATTGAAAATAACCGTTTTGTTTTGCGGATCTATTGAGATCATCGAATTTTGTTTCCAGCCCCACGGACTGGTCAAATCTTTTTCCAGAATCATATTCCAGTGCATTTGTGAATTGGCACCGTTATCAAAATAATGACAGAACAATTCATAGATATATTCGGCACGCGTCCAGGTGTTCCTGCCATCGCCGCATTCGGCTTCAGTATGCATCAGTTTGAGGTCCGGCCGCTTTTGATGTATCGCTGCAATGGCATCTTTACCCGCCCATTGAAATCCTATCCCCGTGATGTACTGCATGACCTCATTATCGTCAAGCAGCATATCGATTTCTTGGGCCCATTCTCCGTCATATGGCCGCTCAAAAGTGCCATACCAGATTTCTGCGTCGATACCGTTGTTTCGAAACGCAGGTCCCAGAAAATCCCTGATATAATTTTTTAAATCGGCGCCTTTCCATAAACAGCTGGGGAAAGGCTGACATGAATGGGGCTCATTTTGTACATGAACCGCATAAACATGAATATCCTCATCCCGATAAGCTTGTATATACTTGCAAAAATACAGGGCATAAGCCGATTGAGTTTTCGCATCAAGAATAAAATCAGTTTCACCGTTTTCCCGCCGCGGTAGTGAGGGATCCAGCTCGTTAAATTTATTTGGTGAGCAAGCATAATAGCCGTTTTTTTTCATCCAACTGGGCGGACACCAGGGTGATCCCCATATTTTTAAATCGGGTTGAAAAACCATAGCAGATTTGATGTACGGGATTAGCCGCTTTGTGTCACGGTCAATGTTAAAATTTTTCATTGCATAATCACCGGCCGTTTCGTTGAGGCTGTACCAATCCGTAGCAAAATCGTTCGCCCCGATGGGCATCCGACATATGGTAAAATTGCAGTCTTGTGAAGAAAACAGTGCCTTAAATACATCGGTTCTAACTTTTTCGTCGAGTAGTTGAAGGGCCAACCAGCCCAGTTCATTGAAAGACCCACCGAAGCCGTCGATTGTTTGTAAAGTCGAATCCGTTAAAATTTGTATGTCAAAGGAATCGGTATCAACCGCAGATGTCAGTTTAAAATTTTCATTATTGTACCATTGCGTAGCTTGTGTGCTTGTGATTATTTTAACGGTCAATTTTGAGGATTGGCAACCGAACATCCCGATTAAAATTATAATGATGCAGAATGTTTTTTTCATTATTTTTCCTTTCTGTGTAAATCGTTCAACGATCTCTATTTATGAAAGTGAATATATAATCTTCGGCTTACTATCTATGTTTCACTACAAGTGTTCTGCAAATAATTTCGGTCTGAAATTCGAAATGAACTATATCTTTTAAATATCAGAATGGATCGCAGTCGTACCTGAAATATACGAACAAATAATAAAAATTCAATACGAATTGTGCCAGGAATTATCAACGATAAGGTGCATCGCACTCGTACAGGTATTTTCCCAATGATTATCATATCCTCCCGGTTAGTGACATATAACAAAATAATCACATTTTCCCTTGACTCTTTGCTTAACAAGTTTATCTTATTTATAGATTGAGAACGGAGAGAGCCAAAGTAAAGCAAAGAACATTTTGCTTTTTTGCTCGGTAATTGTGAGGTGGATATGCTCGGTCAAGTATTGAGTGGTTCCGTTCTCGGTATTAACGCTTATATCGTACAGGTGGAAGCCCATTTAGAGGGCGGATTGCCGTACATTGCCACGGTTGGATTGCCCGATGGTGCCGTACGTGAATCAAAAGACCGTGTTCTTTCAGCAATTAAAAATTCCGGTTATTATTTTAACCTGGGCCGCACTGTCATCAACTTGGCGCCTGCTGATATCAAAAAGGAGGGTGCAGCGTTTGATCTGCCGATTGCTGTCGGTATTTTATCGGCACAGAGACGAGTAAAAGTCGAGAATTTATCCGACTATGTGATTTTAGGTGAGTTAAGTCTGGACGGAAATGTAAGGCCTATTCATGGCGCATTGTGTATTGCCGCTCAGGTCGTAAAAAGCGGTCTGCGCGGTATCATTGTACCTGCAGAAAATGCCAACGAAGCGGCCATGGCGCAAAATCTGGAAGTGATACCGGTCGGTTCTTTGAAAGAAACGGTCAATTTTTTAAACGGTTTACATCAAATCGAGCCCTACCGGGCTGATATCGATGATATTTTTTCCAACCGGCGGAAATATATTGAAGATTTTGCCGATGTCAAAGGCCAGGAACATGTCAAGCGAGCCTTGGAGGTTGCTGCAGCCGGCAGCCATAATATTGTTCTCATCGGTCCTCCGGGATCGGGAAAAACGATGCTGGCGAAACGGATTCCAACCATTCTGCCGGCCATGTCGTTCAAGGAGGCACTGGAAACAACCAAAATCCATTCTATTGCGGGATTACTGCGGCTTGGTGAAGGACTGATCGCTACGAGGCCTTTTCGCTCACCCCATCATACGGTAAGCGACGCAGGATTGATCGGCGGTGGTCCGATCCCACGGCCGGGTGAAGTAAGTCTGGCACATCATGGTGTTTTATTTCTGGATGAGTTGCCAGAATTTAAAAAAAATGTACTCGAGGTGATGCGCCAGCCTCTTGAAGACGGTGAGGTGACCATTGCCCGGGCCAGCATTACTTTGACTTATCCTGCTGAGTTTATGCTGGCCGCAGCTATGAATCCGTGTCCGTGTGGTTATTATACGGATCCTTATAATGAATGCACGTGTTCGTCCACGGCAATTCAACATTACCTGTCGCGTATTTCCGGACCACTGCTGGACAGGATCGATATTCATGTCGATGTTCCCGCGGTAAAATACAGCGATCTGACGAGCTCAAGGGTAGGAGAAAACTCGGAAACCATTCGAGAGCGGGTTGAAACAGCCCGCCGGCGTCAATTGGACCGGTTTAAAGGTCATGCACGGCTGTTTTGCAACGCACGGATGGATCCGAAAGATATCTTTCGCTATTGTAAACTCGATGCCCAGGGCCACAAATTGCTGGAAACCGCGATCACTAAGCTTAACCTGTCTGCAAGGGCGTATGATCGAATATTAAAAGTGTCCCGTACGATTGCAGATTTGGAGTGTTCCAACAAGATCGAACCGGCTCATGTGAGTGAAGCCATTCAGTATCGCAGTCTTGATAGAATAGGTAATTATTAAGTAACACGAGTGCGAATTGTACGTATATAAAAGTATAGGCAAGAGGGAACATAAACGGAGACAAATTCATGTCTTTTAGTACTTTGAGTGTGCATCAGGAAAACAAAATATCAGTCGTAAAAGTAACAGAAAAAAGAATTTTCCTCAAAGTAGCCGATGATTTTAAAGAACAAATGCTTTCGGTGCTGGACTCCGGTACAACGGATATCTTGATTGACTTGAGTGATGTTCATGTTATGAACAGCTCGGGCATTGGTGTACTGATGCTGGTGAGGGATAAAATTGAAAAACGAAAAGGCCGTCTCGTCTTATGTGATATACAACCTATCATGCAGGAAATATTTTCCAGGATGCATTTGGATACGTTTTTTAATATTGCAGCGGATAGGACAGTGGCATTGGAGTTTTTTAAATAGCAGGAATAAAAAACCCTGTAAAATGTGACGCAGTGAAAATTGAACCGTGTTTGACACGGTGGGTACCGCCCAAGCGTTTTTTACTTCCACTGCACTACTTTCGTAGAGGAGGCCTGTAATACACGTTCAGAGCTAAGCTCCCTATTGATAGGTGTTGGTTCAATTTATACCTCTGCGCCACCTTACAGGGAATTTTCTGATGATAATTTGGTAAATTCTGGTGTAAATGTCAATAGAAAAGATTAAAAAAATTGAAAGATATTTGATATGAAGAACATTCTATTTATTTTGCTGACCAGTTGTTGCATGGCTGCTCCTCCGCAGGTTTTAAAAATTGTTATTGACGGTGATATAAACCCTGTCTCAGCCGATTTTATTATTGAAAACATCCAACTGGCCGAACAGGAAGACTATCAGTGCCTTTTAATTCAGATGGACACACCCGGCGGGCTGTTGGAATCAACCAAAACAATTGTCAAGGGAATTTTGGGTGCGCAGGTTCCGGTGGTTATGTATGTCGCGCCCAGCGGCTCGGGTGCGGTTTCCGCAGGAGTTTTTATCACCCTTTCATGTCATATTGCAGCTATGGCGGATGGCACCAATATAGGCGCGGCTCATCCGGTTAGTGTGGGACAACAGGATACTTCAAAAGTGATGGCTGAGAAAATAACCAACTATGCGTCCGCCTGGATGAGAAGTATTGCTGATAAGCGCGGACGAAATGTTGCCTGGGCGGAACAGGCGGTACGTAGCAGTGTTTCGGTTACTGAAAAAGAGGCGCTCAAACTCAATGTAATAGATATGATTTGTCCCACCCAGGACAGTTTGCTGTCCGCTATCCACGGACGAGTTTTTGAGCTTGAGGGCGGAGAAAAAAAACTGATTACACGGGATGCTCTGGTTATTGAAAGAGTCATGAACTGGAAGCAAAAAATACTGTACAAAATATCCAATCCTAACATTGCTTACATCCTTATGATGTTTGGAATTTTCGGCCTCATTTTCGAATTGTCCAATCCAGGATCGATTTTTCCCGGCGTTATGGGTGCTATCTGTCTGGTTCTGGCCTTTTTTGCTTTACAAACCCTTCCCGTTCGAACTGCAGGAATTATCCTTATTTTATTTTCGATTTTATTATTTATTATGGAGGTTAAGGTGACAAGCTATGGGATTTTAACAATCGGCGGTATCGTTTCGCTTTTTCTCGGATCGATCATGCTGTTTGAAGACACGCCGGGTTTCGAATTTAAGGTCGACTGGAGACTTGCTTTGACGGTTACAATAACCGTATCAATATTTATTATTTTTGCCCTGGCCATGGCGCTCAAAACACGACTCACAAAGCCGACCACCGGGAAAGAAGGCCTTGTGGGTGAAATAGGAACGACTGTGACGCCTCTCACTCCACAAGGACAGGTGAAAATACATGGTGAAATATGGCAGGCGATATGCAATGAAAAAATAAATATAAACGAGGCCATTATCGTGAATAAAGTAAACGGTTTGCTGTTGTATGTAAAAAAATTGAACAATAAGGAGGAATAACAAGATGCCAATGACGTATATCCCACTAATTTTCGGTATCATTTTACTCATGAGTGCCATAAAGGTTCTTCGTGAATACGAGCGCGGCGTTATTTTTCGATTGGGACGGTTAGTCGATGCCCGGGGCCCCGGTATTTTTCTTATAATCCCCATCGTCGAACGTATGGTTAAGGTAAGCTTGCGCACCATTGCCATGGATGTACCACCGCAGGATATTATCACAAAAGATAATGTCTCCGTCAAGGTGAATGCTGTACTCTATTTCCGGGTCATCGATCCGAGCAAAGCCATCGTCGAGGTTGAAGATTATCTTTATGCGACATCGCAATTGGCGCAAACGACCCTGCGAAGTGTGCTTGGTCAGGCGGAAATGGATGAATTATTGTCAGCACGTGACAAAATCAACCAGGAACTGCAGCAAATAATCGATCATCATACCGATCCATGGGGAATCAAAGTAAGTTTAGTTGAAGTGAAACATGTGGATTTGCCGGCCGAAATGCAGAGGGCTATGGCCCGTCAGGCCGAAGCCGAGCGTGAACGTCGCGCTAAAATTATCCACGCCAAGGGTGAGTCACAGGCCGCAGAGACGCTGGCCCATGCTGCAGAAATCATTTCCAAGCATCCTCAGGCTCTGCAGCTTCGCTATTTACAAACACTGACGGAAATTGCTGCGGAAAACAATTCCACCACCATTTTTCCTGTGCCTATTGATCTTTTGGAATCGTTTTTAAAACTAAAGAAGTAAAACTAAAACGGGGCTCCATTTGCCGAGCCCCGTTTTTTAAATGTATTTTTAAATAGTAATTCCCGGTCGAGTCCTTTATTTTTTCATTTTCAGGAAAAATATCCCATTTTTTCCTGATCTTTCAGCCATAGGAATTTCTGCATCGATATTTTGCATCCTTTGAGCATTTTGTATAAAATCATTATTGATTATTTCATAAAAATTCATTAATCTTTACCCTTATGAGCAAATTTGTAAAAATGTGACTTTGCGCAAAAAACAAAGAAATAATTTTAAGCCTTATTCTTGATTTGATCGGTGTGATCTTTAAAATGATTTGACGTTTTTAACAATTTTGGTATAAAAATACTTTATAAACTCTATCTGTGTGACATAAAAAAATTATTGATAAAAAATATGTATAAAGTACTGTTTTTAATATTTTTTACAAGTATTGCCTGCGCTCAGGATTTTCAGATCGATTCCGCCATGCTGAATGAAAGTGCCGGTGGTGCGAGAGCCGCAGCCATGGGAAGGGCTTTTACGGCTCTGGCAAACGATGCGACAGCATTACACTGGAATCCTGCCGGTCTTGTTGATTTTAATAAAAATTTCGGTGTGATTTCCGGCATGCTGAATTTTGGTAATTTGGGTCTTTATCCCGATACTGAATTTTCTTTACTTCCCAATTATCAGGGACGTTATTCAGGCGGATTCAGTTTAAATTATGTCGGATT
Source organism: Candidatus Zhuqueibacterota bacterium (assembly GCA_016931775.1). GTDB lineage: Bacteria > Zhuqueibacterota > Zhuqueibacteria > Residuimicrobiales > JAFGEC01 > JAFGEC01. The sequence goes on from JAFGEC010000475.1 coordinate 18,952, forward strand.
CACTATTCCGATTCTTGATGCGCCCAATACCCTTGTCGGATCAATTGTTATCAGGAATTTATCTGATTTAAATCAATCTTTTACCATCGTTGAGCAATATGGTAGCAGTGAAAATCGACAAAAATTCAGCAGAACTGGGGGGATATATGCACTTTCAACAGGAGCCGGTATGCTTTTGTTGCCCAATCTCCGGATCGGCACGACTTTTAATTTTATAACCGGACAGCAAGTCAAAGAAGAATCGCATGAAGATCGATTCGGGGCTAGCGTCACTCGTGACTGGAGAAAATGGCAGAATAAATTTTCAGGATTCAGCATGGACGTGGGATTTATCTGGAATCCCATAAAACCTGTCGCCGTGGGCAGCAAATTTACCCTGCCGCATGCCATTCATTTTAGTGATATCGAGTTTAAAAACTCTGAAAACGTATCGCGCCGATACGACATTGATGCTTCTCTGGAAAAGCCGTTTTCATTTTCCAGTGGGATCGGTTTATTTTTGGCACGGAATTTTTTATTTTCTTTCGATTATGTCGTTCGGCCCTGGAAAGGTATCATTACCCACATTGACGGGCAAAAGAACGACAACCTTTTTGAAAATGCCAATTCTTTTCATATGGGAGTGGAATATACCGTCGAAACGGAAAATTACAATATGCCGTGGCGTTTCGGCTTTTTTACCAATCCGGTCCAATTGTACGAATACGACTCGACAGTACCGGATCATTTAGGTGACCAGGTTATAGCCCATTTTTTAACGGGTGGATTTGGTATTACGACAAAACATTTTTTATTCGATGTGGCGTTTGATTATCAAATGCTGCAATACAAGACATTACTTAACGGTCAATCATCACCGATACCATTACCAATCGATTATCATTTATCTCGATTTACAGTCATATTTGGATTGGGATTTTATTTGTGACACTTGATGTAAAAATAAAAATCGGTCCGGCGGGGTGGAGCTATGATGATTGGCGGGGTATTGTTTATCCTGAACCTAAACCAAAGAACTTTTGTGAGTCCGCTTTCCTGGCAGTTTTTTTTAATACTATTGAAATCAATTCCACTTTTTACCGAGTCCCTGAAAAACGGTTCACCGAACGCTGGGTAAAAAATATAGAGTTTAATCCAAATTTTAAATACACCGTGAAACTGCATCAACAATACACACATAAAAGGGCCGGATTTTCCACACGTGATATCGCTGTTTTTCGCAGTGCTGTCGATATTATATACGATAACCAGCGGCTTGGCGCATTACTGATTCAGTTTCCCTGGAGTTTCAAAAAAAATGACGATTCCCTTGACTATATAAAAAAACTTACAGATGCTTTTTCACCATATCCATGCGTTGTTGAAGTCCGACATGGTGATTGGATCGATCCGGATATTTTGGCTGATTTTAAACAAAAGAATATCGGTTTTGCGAATATCGACCAGCCGGTTATTGGGAAATCCGTGCCGCTCACAAAACACGTGACTTCAAATGTATCATACTTCCGGCTGCACGGACGGAATTATCAAAATTGGTTTAAACAGGGAGCAAGTTCCGCAGCTCGTTATGATTATCTCTATAACGACACGGAATTGGCGAGTTGGGTTAATAATATCCATGAATTAGCTGAAAACAGCCTTGAAACATATATTGTTTTTAACAACCATTTCCGCGGACAGGCGATTGTAAACAGTTTTCAACTGATTTCAAAATTGACGAACGAGCGACAAAATGTACCGTCACAATTGCTCTCCACTTACCCGCAATTGCTACCTATTAGCCGTAAAAAAAATGGATTTCAACAATCATTATTTTAATTTTGTTTGAATAATTTTAAATGTTGCTGCATCAAATATATGTATCAGTATAGGAGTAAATCGTGGATAATTACGGTATTTTGATTTTTATCGCTGTGTGGTTTGTTTTGATGAAATTTATCCTTCCCCGGCTTGGCGTACCTACATGAATGAGCGGTGCTTGTGATCTTCCGGAGGAAGATAAAAAGGATAAAATTGAATAATTGTGGAGGTTTTATGCCTATTTATGAATATAAATGTGGCAAATGTGGACATGTATTTGATGCCATGCAAAGAATTGGTGAGGATGGAACGAATTTAAAATGTCCGATGTGCAATGCACCCCGACCGGATAAGATTTTTTCCGCTTTTTCATCTTCGGGTGCTGCCGGTGTATCATCCGGCGGTGGCGGCAATTGCAGCAGTTCCGGATTTGGCTGAGGTTTTTAAGCGGATCGGTGATCTGCTTTCTATAGAATTATAGAATATTTTATCACATTCTTATAAATTTTTGATTTTTCATATTTAACGCTTGCATCTTTTCCTGTTGATTTTTAATTTACCCGATAATAAAACTCAGGTAATATGTGTACAAGAAAAATGACAAAATTTTGATCATCGGTGGAAATGACGCCGGATTGAGTGCTGCCGGTCGTGCTCTAAGACGCGACCCGGCGGCGGATGTTCTTGTACTGGAAAAATCAAAACATGTGGGTTATGCATCCTGCGGATTCCCATTGCTTATATCGGGCAATTTAAATCCAAAACAATTTTCCGGTCCCGGGCCGGAGACGATCAGTGAAAAACGTGGATTCAAAGTATTTCTTGAACATAACGTTATCGATATCAATCTGCCACGCCGTTATGTAACAGCGCAAAAAAACAATGGCGATCTGATTGAGATTCCATTTAACAAATTAATTCTCGCCAGTGGTGCAGTGCCTGTCGTATCAAATGCGCTTTCACCTGAAATGAAAAATGTCTTTAGTATCCGTAATTATGATGATATAGCCGGATTGAATGGCTTTTTACTGCAAAACGGGATTAAAAATGCCACGGTGGTCGGTGCCGGGTATATAGGGATCGAATTTGCAGAAGCGCTGTCGCACAGAGGTTTAAAAGTAGCCGTTGTGGACAAGTCGAATACGATTCTGCCCGAGTTTGATACGGATATTGTCATTCCCATTCAAGAACGCATGAAACAGGCAGGCATTCGACTGTTCCTCTCCAGTACGGTCAACGGAACGGTACAAAAAAACGGTCATATCACGTCTGTAAATTTAACCGGAGCAAATGAGACTGTTCAAACGGATCTTTTACTCGCTGCAACCGGTGTTAAACCCAACGTGGAATTGGCCCGCAAAGCGGGAATACCGGTGGGTAAGACGGGCGCTGTTCAGGTTAATAATCGAATGCAAACCGGTCGTATCAACGTTTTTGCAGCGGGTGATTGCGTCGAAACTTTTCATATCATTTTGAAAAAACCTCAATGGCTGCCTTTTGCCGGAATTGCCACCCGACAAGGACGTATTGCCGGTACAAATGCGGTTGGCGGATCGGTTACCTATCCCGGAGCCGTGGGTACATCAATGATTAGGGCATTTGGACTCGAATTCGGAAAAACAGGTCTGAATATGAAACAGGCTTCCGGGGCAGGATTTGAACCGGTAAAAACAGTGATTAATCAGTTGGCCAAACCGGTATATGTTAATAATAATGCTTCTGTTACTGTATTGCTCGTTCACGATTCTCGAACGAAAAAAATATTGGGAGCACAAATTGTCGGCGAAATTGAAGCCGGGCAGCGGTTGAATATCCTGGCAACCGCAATATTTGCCGGATTAACCATAAAAGATATGGCTTATTTGGATCTAGGTTATACACCCGCTATCACAAATATGTGGGATCCTGTGGCCGTGGCCAGTTCAGTCGCTTTAACTCAAAAAGGGAAAGAAAAATGAAAACACGATATAAACTAATGTTGTGTATTGCCATCGGGGGCCTTCTTGGATTAGCATATTATTATTTTATCGGGTGTCGGTCCGGTGCATGTCCCATAACGGGTAATCCCGTTGTCGCCACTATCTACGGCGCTTTCGTGGGATTTCTTATATGTTCCGGAAAATCATCGAAAAAATAATCGGGGGAGGATAGTGTGCTAAGAATATTGGCGGCTTTACTGGTTTTTTACTGTGCTGTATTCGGGCAACATATTGAATCTGTAATAAACTGCTCCGATTGTCATAGTACGGCTATTGCAGAGTGGCAGGCATCACGACATGCTAATTCGACGGCTAAAAATAACCGTTTTTATTCCATTATGTATCAAATGGCGCGTGAATCGGCCTCTGACACATTAAGCGTTTTGTGTGAAAAATGCCACAATCCAATTTCAAGTTTAGAAAAAAATAAAAAGATCGATCCTCACGAGGGGATAAATTGCGATTTTTGCCACGCAACAAAATTGGTCATAGGAGCGTGGTTTCAACCCGGAATTGAAAATACAAAATATGGTCCTTTGAGAGATGCTATTTCGAATTCCCATTCATGTGAATATTCCAGTTTACACGAAAAATCGGAATTTTGTCTTGTCTGTCACGGGCAAATGGTTAACGATTCCGGCATCGCGTTCTGTTCTACACAAGATGAATATTACAACAGCGATTTTGCCAAAGACGGGATTACCTGCCAGGATTGTCACATGCCTTCGCGGGTGGGAAAGGCAGCACCGCTGGGAAAAATTCGGGAAGAGCTTCACAGCCATGGATTTTACGGAGGATATTCATCAGGAATGCTGCGAAATTGTGCCCGCGTCGAATTGAATTGTTTAAAAAATATGGATAACGTGCAGGTTGAGATCAATGTGGCCAATCACAGTATCGGACATGCGCTGCCCACAGGATCGCCCATGCGTCTGGTGATTTTAAATGTTGAAGCGCTGAACAACGATGGGCTCATAGTATGGCGAAATATATATAATGATGCATTAAAAGAAGATTCGAGTGCGGTTTTTATGCGTCTCCTGCAGGATGCTGATGGAAACGCTCCTGTCCCTCCGTGGCAGGCTCAATCTGTGCGATTTGACAATCGGTTATTGCCGGATGAAAAAAGAACCCTTTTTTATACCATTGCTGATACAACAACCGTCAAAATACGCGCGTCGCTTTTGTATTACCTCGCCCCCAAAAAAATATTGAAAAAACTGAAATTATATGAGCCGATTTATACCGATCCAAAAACCATAACGACAGTAACGGTACCGGTTGTTTCAGTGAAAGCACCTTAACGTATTTTCCCCTCCAGGAAAGGTACTTCAAACACTTTTTTATGCATAATCGGACCGTGGCCAAAATAGCCCTCCTCACCGAATAGTTCACCATGGTCTGAGGTAACGGTGATGTATGTGTTCTTTGGTACGATATCCAATAATCGCTCGAATACCTTGTCCAGATATTTTACCGTTATTATTTGCCGCTGACGTAACTCATCGAGTTTTTCCTGATCGAAAAACTTTTCTTCTTGATCCTTTTCGACAAGTTTACCGCCGACAATTTCATCATCAAGATGTTTGAAAACTCCATGCACACCGCTGATCCGAGGCCATTCGTTCTCCGGTTCATCCGGCAGGGCATATGGATAATGGGTTTCTCCCACATTGAGCAGGTAAAATGTCGGATAATCCTCAGCGAATCTCATCTCATCCAGCATCGCGGCCATATCATTGTGTTTATCCATGAGTTTGAAATTATCAAATCCTTGATTGATGGGAGTTTTGGGATTTAAAACAGGTAACGAGACCATAGCGTGAGTTCTATATCCCAGTCTATTGCGCATAAAGAGCGGCATGTAGAGCTGCGGCACGAGACTCTTGAATTCAAAACCTTCTGCACCAAAGCGTTCATTAAAACGGATAAAATCCTTCTTGTAATATTCTGATGCATAAACATGAGAGGGACTGACATGCGGAAGCAGGCCCATGAGTATATTATAATGAGAGGGAGCTGTCCAGGATGCATAGGAATACCGGCATTCGAGTTCACCAATTTTCAGGATGGTTTTCGGCGCAGCTTGTACAAAAGTATCGTATCGACAGGAATCCAGAACCACGATGATATAATTATTCATATGAGGAAAAGCCGGCACCGGCCGAGGTGGTAAGATACGTTGCATAGGCAGCGTTCTGGGTAGCGGCCGTGACGTGGTTTTTTGTTGTTTCTTGCGCGAAAACAATCCCATTTCGTCTCTCCAGATTTAAATCGCATTTAGATTTGCAGAAATGCTTCGGTTAGTTTAAACCGAAGTAACTATATCATTACGAGCAATTATATGAGATTGCGAAAAGATATTTAACGTTCAATAGAAAAACCGACCGTAATATTACGTCCTGGTTCGACAGAAATGGATCCACGATTTGTAGATAGATGGTTGCGATATGCTCGATTCAGCATGTTTTCAAGACCAAAAGATAACCGGCCTTCGGCACCAAACATGTTAATAAGGCGCGTTGAAATGTATAAATCAAAGTATGTATAACCGGGTGTCCTGAACTCCCCGTCCGAGATTCTGTTTTGATCAGCATACAATGTTGCCGAAAAATTTATCCGGCATATATCAGCCACAGGCAGACGAATACCGATACGGCCATTAAGAGGCGGCAGGAAAGGAAGGGATGTATCGAAAAATGTATCCTTACCGTAGACATATGCGGCATTGGCATAAAAAGTCAATAAATTCAAAATATATTCAGCCTTGAAATCCGCACCGTAAAGTTCGGCACTGCCTACATTTGCTTTTTTAAGGGCTGCCCTGCCTTCATACGTTGATGGGACCTCAACAACCAGGTTTTTTAAACGATAATAAAAGATATTGCTATAAAATGATAATTTGGTGTGTAAAATTCTCAGACCCAGATCGATAAATGTTCCCGATTCCGGTTCCAGGTTTGGATCTCCGATTTTTACAAGGTTACCGAGATCAATATACTGGTACCGTTCCTCCAAATACGGCGATCGAAAAGATCTGGCCGCATTCAGGGTGAAATTCAGAATCCCCGTCGCCTTATACAATAACCCGATATTTCCACTCCATGAACGATCGTTCTCTTTTGTTTTTTCCCATAACACTGTCTGATTGGCGGGTGTTCCATTTTTTACACCATCAACGACGGTGTAAAGCGGATTAAACGCTGCTTCGTTTGCAACAAATATTTTATCGTATCTTCCACCGAGGGTGATGAGAAATTTATCATTTATAAGATTCGTCTCGTCCTGAATAAAAACACCAAGATTGCGGTATACCGACTCGGGCAATGGTTGTTCACCGATAACCTGATCGATAGTTTTCATTATTGAGCCGTCAACCGAATCCAGCACGTCGATTCTGATGGACTTTTCTCTATGGCTGTCCAATTGTTTTTGCCAAGCCTCGATTCCGGCAACCAGGTAATTATAACGGTTTAATGCCCAATCCGTTTGTAATAAAAGGCCTTGTGTATAATGGGTTGCTGCAGGTGTAACACGAAGCACATTGAGGTTTTTCGCCGGCTGGCCGTCCGCTGCCGGAACACTTTTAACCGTATGCGGTATGTTTTCCACATCCCTCAGGATATTTTGTATGAAATACTTGAGAGTAATTCGTGGTAAAATATGGTCATGAAAGATATACTCTGCACTTAAAAGTTCGCGTTTTTCACGAGGGTAGCGCACCTCAGCGGCGGATGGAAAAAGCGGATAGCCGCCGGGGATGCCGACATCTTTTGCATAATAACGTTGGGCATTTATTTTTATTTCGTGATGTTGGAACGGCATAAAGCCCGCACGGATCGAAAAATTTTCGTCGTTATATTGGCTGTTGTTGAGGATACCTTCCGGAGTATTTATATTATCCGCCTTGCGCTGCATAGCACTCATTTTGACGTACCATTTTCGAGCACCCAGTTGCAATCCGATTCTTGCATTGCGGCTGTTGTTGACCGATTGGAATCCGCTGTTTACATTTATCCTAGTATAAAACCGGTCTTCATACCATCCATCCTTGGTGATAATATTAACGACACCGCCGACAGCGCCTGTTCCGTACAAGGACGAAGACGCCCCCTTTATCACCTCGATTTGTTGCACATCGTTTATATCCAACATGGATAAACCAGCAGCCAGATCAGTGGCTGTATCGATTCTATTGCCATCGATGAGCGTAACGATATTGTTCCGAGACAAGCCTCTTATAGAAATATACGATCCCCATATTCCGTCTTGAACCATTGTAAGACCGGCTTCTTTGTTCAGTATATCGGAAACAGTCCTCGGTGCGGTTTCCAATATCTGGATTGCGTTGATTGTTTCAATAGGCTGGGCAATTTCAGCAATTTTTTTCTCATGCCGATTTCCGGATACGACAACCTGCTCACCACTGAGAATGTTAAAATCAAGCGGAATATTGATAAAACTTTTTGCTCCGGTTTGGCAAGTTCTTGTAACGGTTTTGTAGCCGATATAAGAAATTTTAAGGGTGTATTCTCCCGGTTCCAGCTTTAAAAGTATAAATTCACCGTTTTTATCGGTGGTGGTTCCTTTTGTGTCGTTTAATACCAGGACATTGGCGTTTGCCAGCGGTTCTTCAGTACTTGCGTCTACCACTCGTCCGTGTATTTCACCGGTTTGGGCAAAGGACAAGGTCGCATAAACAAATAACAAAACAGCCAAAATTATTCTTTTCATTCTTTCCTCTTTAAAGTTTAGCAAATACGGATTTTACTGTTACATTCGGCAGTTGTCCAAGTTTTCCGGTCAGGGCACCGACCTGGTCGTTGGTACCGTCGATAATGAGGGAAATAATCGACAATTTTCGTTCCCGATAGGGAATACCCAATCGGCCGACGATGATTGACGAATAATCATGGAGTATTTTGTTTATTTGTTCAAAAGTCAAATCGGGATCGTTGACAATGATCGCCACGACCCCGGGGCGGGGTACAGCAGAAGTTTGTTGCATTTTTTCTCCTTCCTTGATGTTAGGACGAGAGTCCCTTCATTTTAGAATATCTTTTTATAATTTATATATATTTATTGATTTTTGCAAGGATTATATACAATTATCTGTAATATCTCAGTTATGGGTGGAAGGTGCGACGCACCGGCTCTCGACATCTGTCAAAATTTTAAAATTACATATATTTGGCAA
>JAFGEC010000476.1 GCA_016931775.1 Candidatus Zhuqueibacterota bacterium
AAATTGTTTCATCTCGTCCTCCTTATAGGTGATGAACGTTTTTTTTTGTATACATATTTATTCATCTGAATAGCTGTTCATTATCATTATTAATGATTATACTTTTACATCCTACATTTATATCATATTAAAACTTATCTTAAAAGGGTTATCCGGTGATAAACCGTCATTTCATTACACGACAATCCGATAAAGTAAATACCACTGGGCACTTTGTTCGCGAGAACATCCGTTCCGTTCCAGACTTGTTCATACCGGCCTGATGGTTTCACTCCTTCAAATAGCTTGGCAACCAGCCGTCCTCTGACATCATATACTTTTATCGTAAACAAGCTTTCTTTCTTTATCTCGTATTGAATCGTGGTGCTTGCCATAAACGGATTCGGATAATTTTGAACCAGTTGAAACATTGAGGGCACGATATCGGCGCTGTTGTCAACGGAACTGACATCACCGGCCCGTACCAATTCAATACCATTGCCTGTACCAAGATTACGGCTGTACATTTTTTCCTGCGCATTATTCCAATGTTCATGCACGCCTAAACTGGTCAGTGTAGAGCCATCCTGTTCTGGATCATATTTTGTACCGGACGGGGGATTATTGGCAAGGGCTGCTTCATGCAGATAATTATCCACATTTCCACGCACCCAAATTTGACCGGGTTCACTTTGTAAAAAATCCAGGCAAACTGACTCAATGGCAACCGGATCTTGGGAAACGAAAAGGCTGTTGGGCCAATCATCATTAAAAAAACGCCATTTGTGATCCTTTTTTAACACTGTCGATTGATCCGGTGCCGCGTACAAACCATCAATAATATACAACATCGTTTTGGCGCCCAATTGCTGATGCCCCATTAAATCAACCAGAACATTGTAGGTTCCCATTGCCCGCTTGTTAAAATCCCAGTGGCCGCCAAAATGAAAATCCGAATGAACGCAAATATAAGGATGCAGTCCGGCGTTTCGAGGAGAGCTGCTCTCCGGGTTATCGTTAGCTGGGTATGAAACAATAGAACCGAACCAGTTTTTCGCACCTAGCGTAATGCCGGCGAGATTGTGGCCCTTTAAATGTCCGAGATTAATCAGGTAATCCGCTTGGGAAACGCATTTGGGCACATATGTCGCATTGCCACCGCCTGGTTCCAGGATGAGTTCCTGTGAATACTTAATCTCTGCGGCCAGATCGCGTTGTATCTGTTTCCGCCCATCTCCACCCTCAAAATCAGCGAAAATAACTTTGGGGTATTGAGACTTACATTTGTCGTATATTTCCTCGGGAATATACCGTGTGGCATCGTAAAAAGTAATATTCTGTTCAGGTACACCAGCAATCTCCACCAACTGCTGCAATAAGGCTAAAGTTACTTGCGGTGAAGTATAAAATTTATTCCCGTTGCTTCTGTGTGTTGTGCAGGCATTAAGATTGAGTTTTACGGCAATTTTTTCGCCGATCTGGTAAGCCGCATCACCTTTTCCATGGTTTTTATTAAAATATCGAAACAAAGCCTCCCATGCGGCCTTTTCATTTTCCGCACCGGAGAGATAGAGTAATGATTGAGATAACATATTATTTACAACATTCTGCTCGGTAAAAGCATCGTCGGACCAGGTTCCCGTTCCATTCCAATTAGTGGCATCTGTGTTATGAGCCCACACAACGCGTCCAGGATACTTTCCCTGCGCCGTGCCGATCGGCTGATTGGGTTTATCAATAGGTTGAAACGGTTCGTCGTCTGCCCACAGAGGAATTGTCGGTGAATCGAATAATATAAGGCCAAGAGCAAATAGTAATATAATTACACCGGCGAGTGTATACTTCAACCGACTGTTTCTAAAATACGTACGGACTTTATTAACGATAATAAGTGATGAAAAAACACTCAAAATCCAAATCACAAAACTCGATGCGATGGGAAAAGCAACACGCTGACATGGATAAAAAGCGCGACTGGGTTTAGGAAGAACCCGAATCAGAAACCAAAACAGAGATATTATTCCGATCAATGGAAGGGAATTTTGGCGTAAAAAGTCATCTATGATACGGTGGGAATCAAAAGAAAACTTTCTTCGATCAGAACTATTATTCTGCATGGATGATTCCAGATTTTGCATATTTTTCTATCCGCAGAATTATCAACAAAAAAACCTTACAAACTATGAATAAAAACTGACTCAGTTGAATATCAGGATGCATAGCCAATCATTCTTTAATATATGGAATTCTCACGCGATATGCAACACACTCTTTCGCGTTTTTCCATTGATCAATTCCACCATCCGCCAGTTCGAGTTATCGTTCAGGGTAATCCAGCGTCGTTCTTCGGTACGGTAAAACCAATCCTTGTCATTCTGGTAAAAAATCTGTGCACCGACCACCTCCAGGATATTCAGTATTTCATTGGAATGGGACCGTATTTCATCAAAATCCGTGGTTGCCCGTTGCCCCATTTCACTGTATAAACCGTTGATTTCCAAAAGGAGATCGTTCACGGTTTTGTCCATGGGTTTAATATTTAATCCGATATCCAGTGCCTCCTTCCTCATAATAGGATAACTGTGCGAAGGATACTTGGAGTTTAAAATATTAGCGATTTTTTTTACTCTGGATTCATCCTGGATATGATATGAAAGCAATTCCTCGCACAGCATAATTGACAAAGATTCCGCCCGGTCTACCGCACCGATGACCAAAGGATGTACCCATTCAAACAGCGATTTGTAAGGATTTGTGGTTGAATCATCGGTATTGCTTTTCCACAGTCTAACAACTCTATTCAACTCATCCAGACTTACAGAAACACGTGTATTGTCCCGGTCGAGGGGCGACAAGTCGTGGGTCAAGGAAGTATCCACAGCACTGAGATAGGCCATGGGTCCCATGCGAATCTCATCGGTACCAATGGCCATCATGGTTGCCGCCGACGCGCATTCCAGAGGTACAAGGCTGATAATATGTTTTGCGTATTGCCGAATCAGGTTAATAATACGCAACGACGCCCTGCCGTTGCCGCCGTCGCTCTTTATAAACAAATATAGTTTTTCACAATTCCCGATTCGTTCCAGCAACTCATAAAAAGCCACCACATCATTTCCACACACCGATCCGTTGGGGCCATTCCAGTATGTCAGTATAGGAGCATCCAGGTGTTCCTCCAATCGGCGTATGTATTCCTGGGTTTTACTAAACAACAATGGTGGCTGCTTTATTTTTATTTTTTGTTCATCCGTCATGAAAAATATCCTGATTGCAATAATTTTTTCGAACAACTCAATTTACATATTTTATTAAAAAATACAAGGAAAACTATATTTTTTGTAACGTTTTGCTCCTTTCAAGTCATATCTATATAGAGAGCTGTCAAGATGAAAAGCATGGGAAATCACTCCTTCATGGATATCTCAGCACCGTCCATAAAACAGTGTTCTTTCATGTTTGTAGACTTTCTACCATATGGAGGTAATAACGATGAACAAATTGACATCAGCCGGAATGCGACGAGTAAAAGGCGGGGACTTGATGTGCGCGGTCTATATGCTTGAATCCGGAATTTTTCTCGTAAACTTGGGACTCATAACACCCGGATTTGCAGCGATTCTCGCAACAGGTGTGCTTTTGGATTGGGTTCCCTGCAAGGAGTAAAATATTGTATGTTTTTGAGGTATATTACGAATGGACGTGTTATTCTGCATGCCCTTGTGTCCTTCTCTGTTAAAAAAACGATAGCAAACACGTCACAAATGCATTGTACTTTTGCTCGAATGAGAGAAAGGCATCGTTACCGATGACACAATCGGACCGTTTCCAGCCGTATCTGGAAACGGTCCCAAAAATTTGTTGTTATTTTAACAACAGCTATTGCGGGTCAAGATAAAAAATAATATAATGCTTTTGTTCCGGCAATACTTTCAGCACCTGAACGTCCGTTTTATAGCCGTCGCACACTCCCTTGAATGCATAGGTACCGCATTGAACCTCCACCCAGAACTGTCCGAAATCATCGGCGATTCTGATATGTTCGTCTCCGATATATACTTGCCGTGGCGGTAATTCTCCCATGGTCATCGATTGCATGGTGGCGCCGGTGACGGCCTGCCACATTTGCTTTTCATCCCAATCTTTGAGATCGGGATTCTCTAAAAGCGCATTTTTAAACCACACCAAATCCTGAAATTCACCATATACCCGTCCCTTTGTCGTATCCGCTGAAAGAACAAAATCAACGCTGGCCTGTTTTCCGCTTTGAATACTTATCTGAGCGGTTTCGTCGGCATATCCCAGGGCTGAACAAATTAATAAAATCTGAGAACCTGTCAAAGTCTCGACAGAGAATTGTCCGGTACTACCGGTTTCGGCCAGCAGACTATCATTCAGGAAAATAAAAGCCGGGTGAATGGGCGATCCATCCGCACTCTTAACCGTACCGACAAGCGAATCCGATGGTGGTTTTGGTTCCGACGGATTATCCTTTTTACATTGCGGCAAGATAATGCAGGTAACAAAAACGAAAAGGACAAGTAAAAATCTTTTAATCATCTATTATCCTCACTCCTACCGGTTAAAAATCATTTTTTTCGTCTGTTGAAAAGATCGACTTTTGTTATCAATTTGTAATTTGTAAACATAAATTCCGGATGGTGCGATTCTGCCGTTATCCATCCGTCCGTCCCAATCCTGTGTATGGTGGCCTCTGTATTCCTGTTGATCGATCAGCCTTCTGACGTGTTGACCCCGTACATTATAAATATCGAGTCGAACGTGAGCCGGTGCGATAACATCATAGGCAATGGTTGTGGTCGGGTTAAACGGATTGGGATAATTCTGATACAAAGTATAATCGCTTGCAATCACCGGATCCCCGCTTTGATCCACGGAAGCAGAATCAAAATTGGTCACCAATTCGATTCCAAAATCCTTGCCCAGATTACGGGAGTATTTTTTATCCTTTACATTGTTCCAATGCTCATGAACACCCATGCTCCTGGGCAGATATGTACCGTCATTTTCCGGATCATATTTTGTATTCTTTGGCCAGTTTTCGCTATCTGCCGCCTGATGCAAAAAATCATCCGATGCGGCATAGTGGGGAAAAGGTCCACTATTATCCGTAGGATCGTATTTACCCTCTGTGGGATGATCTTTGTCAAATTCCTCAAATAAAAAATCAAAACCAACGGATTGAATTGCCACGGGATCCTGGGAAACAAAAATGGAAGACGGCCAATCTTCATTAAATGGCGCCATACTCCATTTGATTGGCGGATGTGCCCAGTTCGTCGATCCCCATAATCCGTCGACGATAAACAGAACCGTTTTTCCACCCATATCCTTGTGACCGATAAAATCCACAAAGCAGCGATACTCCCCATAAGTGCCATTGTTTACATCACCCATACCCTCTGAGGCGGGCAGACTGAAATGCCAGTGAAATGCACTGCCGCTGAACGGTACAAACGATCCAAAATGATTTTTACTCGTCAATGAGATTCCGGCTCTGTGATGTTTTTTAAAAACCGGCATGTTAATCATATAGGTCGCTTCCATGTAGCAGGTTGGAAGATAATCACTCATACTGCCGTCGCTGGTGAAAATTTGAGGCTCTTTGGACTTTTTGATAGGTGTTCGTCCGTTGCCGTTTCCCCAGTAATTCACGTTGGGAAATTGTTTTTGGCTGGTATCCCAAAATAGTTGGTCCACATTGCGTCCGGGATCACCGATACTGATGTCCTCCTGGTTCACACCCGCCACATTAATCAGTTGATCCAGCAGGGCATATACCATTTGCGGGGAGGTGTCAATATTACCCAATCCTCTGCGTTCATAGTTATTTCCAGACACTCCGGCATTGAGATTGATTTTTACAACAATTTTTTCGCCTTTGGTATAACCTTTTTCGCCATTTCCATGGGTTTGATTAAAATTACGAAAAATGGCATCCCATGCCGCGGCATCGGTCTTTTTATTGCTGAGCTTTTGTAATGCTTCCGATAACATTTTTTGAACGAGTTTTTGGTCGGTATTGCCTTCCTGCCACCAGTAATCATTTCGACGGTTTGTACATTTTTCATTTGTCACATCAGGCTCCCAAATCCATACAACGCGACCCGGGTTAATACCGACGCCTTCTCCCATGGGTTCGTTCGGACCGTCGAGTGTGGTGTCCATATACTTATACGCATACACCTTTTTATCGGTTTGCAGAAAAGCGACAGCACCCAGTACCAGACCTACAATCAGAGTGATGGAAAACAAAACATATCGGGATTGATACAGATATTTTTTCGCCTTTTTAAAAAAGACAACAGAGGTAAATAATCCCAAAACATAGATGACAAAAGTTGAAGCCATAGGAAAGGTCGCTCGCATACAAGGATACAACGCCCTGCTTGGTTTTGGAATAACTCGAATCAAAAACCATATAAGTGACATCAATCCAACAACAGGGAAAAACAACGTTTTAAACAACTTTTTCATAAAAAACCTCCATAAATTAAAAGACGGCGACATAGACACAACATTAATGTCATTCGTCAAAATTGATTTCGGAATATAAAATGTACTGCAAGCCTCGAACTGCGTGGTTTTTAGGGGATACAGCACAACTGAAAATTATCGGGTAATAAGGTATGAAATTATGTCGAATTTATCAAGCCCTTTATCGGATTTTCGCCGATATTTCAATTATTTCAGCACCTCTGGAAACATACAAAAACCAGAGGTGCTGTTCAAAAGGGTTCTAACGAATCAACATCATTTTTCTTGTTTGTTTTTGACTGCCTGCAGTCATCTGATAAATGTAGACGCCATTGGACAAGATCTTCCCGTTCTCATCGCATCCATTCCAAAGGACATGATGCAGACCTGTCTCAAAATACCCATCCACCAGAACTCGCACTTTTTTACCCAGGATATTAAAAACCTCAATCCTGACATTTTTACCGGACGGAATCTCAAAACTAATTTCCGTACCCGGATTAAAAGGATTGGGATAATTCTGGTGCAACATCCAAAGTTCCGGTGCAGGTGTTGATTGCTCTTGTTCAACCGGCGTGTTTTCGAGTGGTTTCAGCTTGACCGTATATTCGAGTGGGTATTTTTTGCCGGATACGACGACACCATAATAACCCGGGTTTACATCCTGAAGTTTAATGCGCTTTAGAATTTCTTTATCCATTTTCGCACTTTTTCCCAATCCCGGTGGTACTTCCGCTGTACCAATCGTCTCACCCTTGCTGTCTATCAGGGCAAAATTGAGATCATTCACCATTCCGGTCCAGGAGAAATCCATTACCATTGTATGCACCACCGGCCAGACAACAAGCATTGTTTCGTCAGGGATTTCCGCCGGAGGTTTACCCGCAAAAATAGCTTCCGCAACCATCGGACAACCTGGAAACGGAAAATCAATAGGCACACCATCCAGAATGGACATTGGTGGATTTAAAAGGTGACGATCTCTTTCGGCTTCAATCCACCATGGAACCTCAAAGAATGGAATTGTCGTGGGTCTTGTCACACCCCTGATAAATCGGTCATAACTAATACGCATGCGATAAAAATTCCGACGGCCGCCCGAATCATTAATTTCAAAACGTACTCTGCCGTCACAAAGCGACCGTATTTCCTCTACGCTTGCCAGATTATAGTTCAATTCTATCCGGTTGTCGTCTTTGTCGTAAACAGAGACAAGGAATGAACGAGAGGAATTTCCACGACTATCCACCTCGACTTGAATGGTTACTGATTCGGCCCACAATGTAAAATCTTCCATATCGGGTAAAACCAACTCGAAAAAATCATCATCATCATTCACATGAAAATTGAGATCATCAATCACCCAGGTCTCGCCGATAAGATCCTCAGGATAGACGAGTTCTGCAGCATCGGGTAACGTATTGTTAACCTCAAAACGGTCCGGTGCAATTGTACTGGGTGTATCGATATCAAAATTCAGCTCATAGAATGCGGGATAAGCACCTCCGGGTGACAAGTACACATAATATGCGCGGGATTCCAGCTCGCCTGAAAAATTCAGCAATTCGGGCCCGTCGGTGCCGCCAAATGTGGTACGGATATCGATGGGCGTATCCTCACCCAGCAAGTTGGACCCAGTAATATTAACCTCATAAAAATCGTTGAGATAAAAACTGTATGCATCTTCTGCATCAGACGGCCTCACATTACCACAATAGATTCCAGAGGTAACACGGGTTGCGTCCCAGAATGTGTTGGGTTCATTTTCATCGGGCGGGGGTTCAATTGCATCGGCATGATGGACGGCTCGCAGTACGGCCTGAAATGCATTTAAATAACCGGGCACCACCCGGGCATCGGGACTGGTATTGGCCGTTTCTTCAAGGATGGTACGCACCGCATTTTTAGTGATACTTGGCCGTAATGCCCGCATCAACGCCGTTATTCCCGCCACATAAGGACAGGCACAGCTTGTACCGCTGAAATTGGAATAGAGCGCAGAAGCGGGTGTTTCCGTCGTCAACATCTGCACGGAAGGTGCGCCGGGTGCCCAGATATCGCAGTTGCCAAAATTGGATCCCCAAGTGTAACTTGTGTTACGTACCGCGTCCTTGGTTATCAGATCGATGGCGCCGACAACGATGGGGTGTTTGCCTGAAGAACCGGCCTCAGCCGGTACGACGTACCAGTCGTTCATATTGCGCTCTTCATTGCCTGCCGAACACAGTGTGATGACACCGGCATCATGTGCCTCATCCAGCGCGTTGCTGATGGCGTATTCTCCCGAAAAGAGGCCGAAGGTGTCACACCACCAGTCACAATAACCACCCCAGCTTTGACTCGTCACTTCAGCTCCCCAGGCAGTTGCCGTTCGGATCGCCTGGGCGGCCTGAAAATATGTCAGATCAAAACGAAATGCAAACGGCAGTGCCACCTGCCCCCCGGTACCGGCAGATCCAAACCGGTTATCTAAAATGGCACACGCCATGCTGAGCGAACGCGCTCCGTGATAGCCCTCCTCATTGGCATCGGGATTCCGGTCCTCATCCACAAAATCATAAGCTGCATTCATGGGGGCATCGTCATTCATTGAAAAGCCCGCGTCGATGATCGCAACGGGCACGGTATATCGGCCTACATTGTATAGATGTGCAGTTTGCCAGGCACGATGTACAGCAATGTCCGGATCCATAAAACAGAATTGGATAAACGGATCCATATATCCTTCATTAGGACTTGCGGGGTTGGGTGCAGACGGATCGACGGCATATTCCTGGGTGCTGTTGAGTCCGCACTGAGACAGTTGAAAAACACCGACCAAATCGACGGATTTTCGATCATATCTCCACTCATGAAGCATCAATGCAAACATCTTGAGCATGTTCTGGGAAGAGAAAATATAGGTTCCCTTGATATTGAGAACTTTGGCATTATCTTCAATATCCTGGAGAGAAATCGCATCCGGGTCAATCCTGATCCGGTAAAGCCCCTGTGTTTTGGGTATCTTGCGTGCCAGATGCTCAAATTTTTGCGGCGGATCGGCGACGGCACCTTCACCCATTTCAATACCCTTATATCTATTTTTGAATGCATCGCGCTCCTTAAAGCCTTCGGGTTTTAGTATAACCTGACTTTCAACAAACTGGGCTTTTTGGCCATCGGGATTAATAATCACTCCCACATAATAAACTTTTTCACTCCGTGCCGGAATGGTCGGCGGATCCGCCTGAATAGAAGTATCCACAACGTATTTAAACTGGGCAAAACACACGTCTCCCGTTAAAGTAACCAATAACACCGCCACTGCAATGAGGAGAACTGCTGCTTTTAAAAAATTGGACATGCTGTACCTCCTGGTTTAATTAAATGTGTTTTATACTGTGTATGTCGTTTTAAATCAATAATATTTTTAAAAAACCTTGATTATTCACTTGAATTATTTTACCTTTTTACAACGCTAGGAAAAATTATATTTTTTTGTGAAAGCCGTATGTTTAAAAATTCAATTGCCACCGACAAACCGCCACTAAACAGAAAGATTCACATGTACTTGAAGGATAAAAAGACAATCGCCCTATACTTGAAGGGTGATCCGGATGTCGTAAAAAAATTATACTCATGTGTTCGACGAATAATCAACAGTATTTTGTCGAAATATGAACGGCATGGTGCGGTCTTTTCGGATCGTGATAATATTATTGATGACATTATCTTTTGTATCCTGGAAAAAGACGATCATAAAGTATTGCGGGCATATAAAGCCCGCAGTAAACTGTCAACCTATTTGTGGCCCATTATTCGTAACAAGGCCGTCGATAACATTCGCAGAGAACACCGATATGCCAACCGGATGACAGATTGTGACCCTGAAACGCTTTCTTATAATCCCCACCACAATGTAAATCCGATGGCTTTGCAAATCCAGGAGTATCTGGATAGAGAACCTGCTCTACAACGTTATATCAAATACGCCAAATGGCTGTCCGGGCAAAACTATGAGGAAATCATCCAACAGGTTGAAAGTGAATTCGCTCTCAGTTTAAATACCCAGCGAATAGCTTATATCCTTCATTCCAATAGACGAAAATTGCAAAAAAAATTCAAAAAATACAATGTTTCAAACGACAAATAGTACGAATAGTGATTCAAAACACATAATTATTTAGGTCTTCCTGAATATGGACAAAAAAAACTGTAAAAATTACCGGAAATATATCCACTATATTATCGACGGCGAGCCGATACCCGTTGATCATCCGGAGGATATACGTAGACATTTTGTCACCTGTCCGTCTTGCCGTGAGCATCTTGAAGAATTGACGCAAACAGATATATTGGTGTCGAATCTCCTCTCGACGCTCAACGAGCGGCATATGGAAACGGAAAAATTGGCGCATTTTGCCGCTGACAAGTTTCATGGCGATGAAAAATTGCGTATCGCACTGCATATAAAACACTGCCGGGAATGTCAAAATGTGGTATCAGACATCCGCATGCTCGAAGAGGAAAAGGATTTGTGCGAAAAAATATTATCCAACGAGCCCGTTCACACGCACGATACATTTTGGTTACGGCTGAACCACTATTTTCAGTTTCTAAATCCGATGCTGAAGTTGAGCGGCCGGTATGCCCTGATAGGCGTCACCGCAGCAATGTTCTTTATTTATCTCGCCATAGCCTTCAAGCGACAACCGGACGTCAAGTATACCCGGCAGCAGCAACCTGTTAACACGTTACCTACCAGTGACAGCGCAGCCATTTCACCTCCCAAAAGTCTCACTGTGAAATCTGTAGCGCCTTCTCCCGCATTGGACCGGCAGCCCCCGAAACCAGATCACCAGCTTTATGCTGCGAATTTTAAACCGGATCCTTATCTTGATGAGATGGTGGGCACCTCGGTGCGATCCGAGGCTATTCGCGTTCTCTCTCCACTTCCGGGTGCAAAACTTGATAACGGTGTGGTATTCGAATGGCAAAGCAACAGCACTGTGAGAGAATTGGTGATATTGAACAATAAAGGAGATATCTATAAAACGATAGCGCCGGTTTCCAATCCGCAAAAACTGGCCGGCCAGCCCAATCCGGGACTTTACTATTGGAAACTCATGAGTGATGACGATCTGTTGTACATTGGTAAATTTATCCTAAAGCCCTAGGAGCCTGTCGGACTTGTATCATAAGTATTTGTTTTTTCTACACCGCTGATTTTGAAGCCAAAATTTTAAATGCATAAAAATCA
>JAFGEC010000477.1 GCA_016931775.1 Candidatus Zhuqueibacterota bacterium
GGAATTCAAGAAAAAAGCAGCTGAAATTTTTAGCGTCAATGTTGAGGATATATTCCTTGAAGCCCCTGTGGAAAATATTGAAATGATCTAAAGCGCGAACAAAGCGACCACTCAAAAGGAAACAATGATGTATTTAAAACATTTTAAAATAGCCGAAGAACCATTTTCGACAACACCTGATCCCCGGTTCCTTTATCGAAGTGAAATTCATGAAGAAGCACTCGATCGAATTATCACATCGGTTTCCCTGCGCCGAGGTATTAATGCGATAATCGGTGAACCGGGATTGGGTAAAAGTATGCTTATTCGAACCATGCTGAAAGGATTGCAGGATACGGTGCGGTTTGCTTGGGTATTTAATACAACCCTAAATTCACGAGAACTTCTCAAGTACATCTGCCGCGATTTTGGCTTCAAACCCAAGAATGATGATATGAGTGATATGCTGTTGGAATTATACACGTTTTTAATTAAAGAGTATGAAAACGGCAAGTTGTGTCTGCTGATTGTTGACGAGGCACAGAATTTAAAGCCCAATGTACTAGAGGAAATTCGTCAGTTATCCAATCTGGAAACAGTACGTAAAAAACTGTTACAGGTTATTCTATCAGGACAACCCCAGTTGGATGTTACTCTGGAGCATCCGGATCTCAATCAGCTTAAGCAGCGTATCAGTCTGAAGGCTATTTTGCACAGGTTAAACCTGATTGATACTAAAAAATACATTCAGCATCGGCTGGATATCGCCGGTAATGCAACAAAGAACCTTTTTACCGAAGCAGCCATGAACGTCGTGTATGAAATTTCGGGTGGTATTCCCCGACTCATCAATCAGGTATGTGACAATGCCCTTTTAGTGGGTGCAAAGCGTAAAATAAACCAGATTGATTCTGTTCTAGTCACTGAACTTTTGGAAAAAGGTTTAGTGACCCCGGCTGGAAAACCTTATATACCATTGAAAAAAGAAGATGTAATACAGACTATGCCTCAGGATTGGCACCCCGGGAACAAGAAAAACGGAAACTCGGGGTCGCAAGCTGAAAACATGGATAAATTTGATGGTCTTGATTTGGCCTCGTTAACCACTAACTAGTGTAAGTTTATAATTTTAAAAGAGGTGTTCACATGAGCGTCGTACATGAGTTATTAAGTCAATTAGAGGAAAAGGAGAAGGAAACCTCTGATCCCTGGCTTGCTGAGGACGGCCAAAAGCAAAAAGGCCTGTTTGTTTTTGACCTACCCAATGAGATCGTGAATGATTTTTATGATCTGAAGGAGTACATCCGTATCGCAAATATGCGCGGACAGATGAGGGTACTGTCAATCACAAGTTCCTTGCCGGGAGAGGGTTCTTCGACTATTGCTACCTACTTGGCCCACCTTATGGGTAGTCGGATGGGTAAAAGTTTGGATTCAGCAAATTCGAAACCGGAATCTCAGAGTAAAAATTCCAAAGGTAGTGAAATTTTCAAGGATACGTTTTCTTCTGATAGTGGTAAATCAAAAACCTCTGGAACCGGGCGGCCTAAAACAGGTGAATTTGCGGATAGCGTGTTAATTATCGATGCCAACCTGCACGAACCGAGTTTACATAATAAATTCGGTTTGAGAAGGGATGGTGGGCTCGCTGAGATCATTGAACATCAACTGGATTGGCGAAAATACGTAAAAACCGTACAGCATACCGGTCTCAAAATCATGACTGCCGGCCGATCGGAGGTTGTGCCTGCGGAACTGGTCGGCTCCGATATTTTTCGTGTGTTGATCAAGGAATTGAGGGAAAATTTTCGCTATATTATCCTCGATTCGCCGCCGGTTCTTAAATACGTCGATGCCTTGAGTCTTTCCACTGTTGCCGACGGTGTCATTCTGGTGGTTTGTTCCGGTAAAACCCGATGGGAAGTCGCACAAAGCGCAAAAAGAAAGCTTGCGGTTGCCCAGGCTAATCTTTTGGGCGTTGCTTTAAATCGCAGCAAGATGAATGTGTATGGTCCTGTGGCCTCCATGAAATAAGAGATTACGTTATGCAAACTTTAACCCATGAAAATAAAAATAACAAACTGCTGCTTTTTGTTTTTTTTGCCGCTTTAACCAGTATTGCGGCGGTCGCCTCTGTCAGTTTTCTGGAATTCAAGTGGGCCATTGTTGTCATTTTGGGTCTGGCTTTTCCTTTTGTTCTGGCGATGGTTCCGGATACTCGACGGTTTATTTTGTGGATTTTGGTATTTACCTTTCCTCTCAATATAGATGCGAATCTTATTTGGACACAAAGTCCGAGTGGCAGTAGTTATTTGGGTATTCGACTGATGGATATATTGGTCATTATTTTATTCATTCTCTTAATGTTTCAGACCGGCCGGGAAAAATCCGTTCGTTCCTTTCGGTTTTTTCCGCATATTTCGCTACCTACACTTGCTTTGATAATGTTTTCGGGCATTTCCATGCTGGTGGCACCGGATTTAAAAGCAAGTCTCATTGAAATTGTTAATTATTTAAAGCTTTTTATCTTTTTTATTGTCTTTGCTAACAGTATCCGAAACCGGGAAGATCTGGCAACCGTTGTCAATGCTTTATTTCTAAGCATTATCGTTCAGGTAGCTCTGGTTGCTATGCAGTATTATGAAGGATCTGCTCTCGGCTTACATATGGTTGGACTAGGCGAAAGTCCGGAGGTTATCCAGTTTGAAATGGAAGCTTCTAATATTGCTCGCCCCGGTGGAACTGTGGGACTCTGTAATGCCGTTGCACGCTATTTTGCAATGATTCTGCCCATTTCGATCGTTCTGGCTCTGGTGAGCAAGTCAAATAAGATGCTGTGGTTGGCTCGAATTACTTCAAATTTGGGTTTGGTTGGAATCATTTATACCCTTACTAGGAGTGCGTGGATCGGTCTTGTGGTGGCTATGATTTTTGTCATTCTGGTGTTGGTTGCGCGCAGACTGACAAATATGCGCGTAATGGCCAATATCGCTGCTGGAGGATTTATCCTGGCTATTGTGCTATTGTTTTTTGGACAAATGATATATAACCGAATTGTACTTGACGATTATGGTTCGGCATTAACTCGTATTACGACGGCAAAGGTTTCATTCAAAGTGATTAGTGATTATCCCCTGCTTGGCGTTGGGATTAATAACTATAAACATGTCTTGCCGATATATTGGGATGTCGAGTCAAGGTTTACCCGCATTGCCGGTGTGCACAATACCTACTTGCAATATGTCGCTGAAATTGGTATCATTGGCTTTATCGCCTATCTTTGGTTAATGATAGCTGCTTATACCCGAATACAACATGCAATTAAAAGCCATTCGGATTTTATGGCGGCTGTTGCAGTCGGTATATTTGGAGGTTTTTTAAGCTTTGCGGTCACTGCATTAGCCGGTGTTTCAAATAAAACCAATCACGTTGTGATGGCATCTCTGTGGCTCTTGCTGGCTATCATTGAGGCGATTATTACCATGAATGAAAAATATGAAAATACGGCAGAAGAACTGTTAATCGGCAGGAAATGGTTGAATGAACTCTAAACAAATTTCTCAATTTTTTGGAAATAGTGTGCTAAGACGAAATATAGGCTATTTTTTAATATATATTACTGTTTTATGGGAATGGTACATACGCTCCTGTCTATTGAAAGCCGTATCGAATAAATCGGTAAAGTCTTTTCTCGATGTCGGATGTGGTATGGGGCAGCATGCATTCGCTGTCGCACAAAAGTATCCCCATATACAGTCCGTTGGACTTGAGGTCGATGCCGAACAGGTGGCTGATTGTAATACATATGCCCGGAAACGAGGTCTGACAAATATCACTTTTATCGTTCAGGACCTCGAAACTTTTATTGCTGAACGGAAATATGATGTTATTCTGTGTTCTCATATTTTGGAACATATCCATAATGATTTGAAGGTTATATCCGCCATGTACTCCAGTTTAAACGACAAAGGGATACTGATCATATATGTCCCTACCAGTGAAGAACGCGTATTACCCTGGCTTGGCCGCAGCATTCATCAGATGGTCAAAGCATCCGGTGATAAATATCCGCACCAGCATGTGCGTTATTATACACTTGGGGAACTCGTCGGCAAATTGAAGCGGAATCATTTTATGATCAAATACAGCAAGATTACGTATGGGCATTATGGCCGTTTGGCATACGATATCGTGACCAGCGTTCAATACAGTCCATTTTTTAAGCTTGTTTTTCCGTTTTACCTTATTATGATTCACCCGATTGTTCTCGTCTTAATGTGGGCTGATTTTAAAGGCAATAATAAGGACGGTAACGGATTATTGGTCGTCGCACAAAAGAATTCTTACTGTTCTGAATCAGCGGCATAGTATTTGTTACTATATATTTTGCGTAAAAGCCAATAAATTGGCAGTATGAAATAAAAGAAAAAAATATAATAGTTTAAATAATTTTTTTGCAAAGCCGTCAAGAATGAAGGATTGACACGGAAAAGTCAATTTCCTGAAAAATGTCATAATTTGTTGACGATAAATCTGAATAATAAATTATTTAAGAGATTTTCAATGAACTTTTTTCGAACGATGATCAAAAACACGATCGCACGCTCAGTTTCAGAGATTTTCTCCCGGCTGGGCTCAGCGGTTTTTTGGGTATTGGTCGCTCGAAGTCTGGGTGCATCAGGACTCGGTACGCTGGCGTTTGTTTTGTCATTGTTCGCGCTCTTTTCAAATTTAAGCTTTTTGGGCATGGACGCGGTGCTTATTCGCGATGTGGCACAGAAAAAATCCAAAGCCCCGTGCTATTTTGGGCACATGCTTGTATTCGGATTGGTATCCGGCATCGTTTTTATGATTTTAATGATCGGTATCGCCTTTTTACTCGGTACGGCAGGTAAAAATTTGATGTCCGTGGTGATTATGGCCGGTGCACTGCTGCCTGCTTCTATATTCCAATGGAGCCGTGCCATTTTGTTCGCATATGAAAAAGTGAAATATATAGCCGTTGCGCGAGCGGCTGAGAACCTGTTCAAGGTCAGCGTCGGTCTTTGGGTGCTCATGCAGGGATATGGTATTTTTACTGTCGTTTGTGTCGTTGCCCTGAGTAAACTCGTCGGTGCCTTGGTTGCCATAGGATTTGCTGTTAATAAGGGTGCCGCACCCGATTTCCATTTGAATGTGGCATTGATTAAATATTTTTCAAAGCTTGTGCCGCAGTTTTCACTCATTTCCGTTTTTAATAGCCTGTTTTGGTCCATGACCGTTATCTTGCTTACAACATTTCAAGGGGAAGCGCAGGCAGGTATTTTTAGTGCGGCATATAAAATTGTTGATGTTTGCCTTTCTTTTGCCTTTGCGTATGGTCAGGCATTATTCCCAGTTGCTTCCCGAATATCAGTATCCGATCCTGGGACTTTTAGACTGTTATGTCACAAGTCGATTAAATATACGACGCTGTTGACCATTGCGATATCCATCGGAACGTTGCTCGTTGCCGATAAAATTATTTTTTTACTATACGGACTGGAATTGGCTTCTGCCGTACCTGTGCTTCGAATTTTGATCTGGATTCTCGTGCCGTTTGCGATTGTACCTGTTTTAGCCTATGCATTAGTAAGTTCTCATTTGCAAAGACATGATCTTTTTGCCAACATCTCTGCTTCCATTGTGTTGTTTGCTGCCAATATCATTTTAGTGCCGCGTTTTAATGCAATTGGTGCGGCATTTGCATTATTGATCGGCTGTACCGTCTTTATGCTGATCGAGTTTTTTTGGGTCAGCAAAAAATTGTTTAAAATAAAAATTTCGCTCAAACATTTTAAATTATTTATTGCGGTTTTCTTTATGTCCCTTTCTATCTTTATATTTCGAAACTTGAATATATTATTGACGATCGGTATCGGTGTCGTGACGTATGCGATATTTTTAAAAATGACAAATACCATAACAATTTATGAACTTAGATTATTAAGAAAATGACCGGACCAAAGATATCGGTTATCATACCGACAAAAAATCGATGTGATATTTTGAAAAAAGTGCTTTTTGCACTGCAGATGCAGGATTGCGCCATCCAAGACTTTGAGGTGATTGTCTCCGATGATGGATCGAGCGAGAAAACACTTTTGTTCCTCAAAGAGTTTCAAAAACAAACGGCACTGAATATGAAATTTTTACCTGGTCCGGGACGTTCTGCTTCTTATGCGCGTAATCAAGCGATACGTTTTGCCTCGGGAGAGTGGATATTGTTTCTTGATTCGGATACGATACCACACAGTGATCTCGTCCGCAAGCACATTCAACGTCATATTTCTATGGATGACGATTCCATATGTCTGGTCGGTCAGGTCGTTATGGCCGAAGAGCTGGACAGACCGGAGCAGGCCCGACAATGGGAACACCGTAAAGATTGGAATGGAGGTGATTTAAACGAGATAAAGTGGTGGAAATATCGTACAGGCAATACATCACTAAAACGATATCTCTGGGATCGGGTGCAGGGATTTAATGAGCGATTGGTTGCAGCTGAGGATACAGAATTTGCCTACAGATTGTTCAAGTTGGGAATTCGTTTCATTTGTGACGACCAACTGGTCGTTACCCATTATCATCCCATGAATCTTAACGAGTATCTTGAGAAAGCAGAACTTTACGGACAAGCTGTTGCTGAATGGTATATCCAAAATCGCGAATTACGTTTTCAACTTGTACGCCGGTATGGTGTTCCGGCACCTGAGATGCCGATGACAAAAAAAATAAGATATGCGATACGGTCGATGATTGTCAACCGTTTGACAATTAAGACAATCGTGGTAATTGGCCGGTTATTCAGGAGACATTGGTTCCACATTTCCGATGTCTTGTATCAATGCGCTTATCGGTATTTTACACGACGATCATTTAAAAAAACGATCGCCCATGCGACTTTGGTAAAATAGGAAAACCGAACTTTGGAAAGGTGAGAAATGCGGGTATTGATGGTAAATTGGGTCTACACGCCGGAGTTTTCCGGAGCTGCACTTCAATGTCATCGTTTGACATTGCAGCTCTTGAAAATGGGTGTCAAAGTGGTAAGTTTATCAGGTACAGATAAACTTGATTTACTTGGAACCAGTTCTGTTGATGATTTGAAAATTGTTCGCGTTCTACGCAATAAATCGACATTGTATAATCATGTTGGCTATGGTTGGGATATATTTCATTATATAATTAAAAATTATAAAAGGTTTGATCTTTTACATTCTCACGGTTTCATTGCGCCTGTTAATCTGGCGGCGAAAGTGACCGGATTACCTCTTATTCAAAAGATCACAGACTATAATCTGGATGATCCTACGGCCGTACGTCGACGAACAAGCGGACAGTTTTTAATACCGATCTATGAAATGGCAAGTGTGGTGATCGCCACTTCAAAATTGCTTGAAGATACCTGCCGTATCGGGCTATCTGAAAATAAAAAAGTTATGAGAATTCCCAACGGTGTGGAAACATCGGAATTCAAGCCTCTTTCTGAATTGAAACGGCAAAAGCTGCGGGAGCAATATAATGTCAAACCAGACCATACAGTGTTGTTGTCTGTTGGTACTGTGAGCCATAAAAAGGGCTTTGATACTTTAATCAAGGCGGTGTATTTATTAAAAAAAATGTGTTCCGAAAAGATCAAGGTCTGGATCGTCGGACCGGAGAAGGCATTTTCCGGTTATGGAGAAAGTGATCCGGCTGTGGAACGTTATGCCCAGATGACGCATGATATGGTAAAAGAATTCGGTCTTGAAGAAATTATTGAGTTCAAGGGTGAACAGGAAAATGTTCACGAATTTATGCAGGCAGCCGATATTTATATTCATCCCAGCAAACAGGAAGGGCAACCGAATAGTATTTTGGAAGCCATGTCATGTGGATTACCCGTTGTTGCGAATCTAATACCCGGAATTACCGATGAAATAATACAAACCGGCAAGTACGGATATTTGGTGAATTGTCATGAAACCGATGTTTTTTCTGCCGCATTGCGAGTTTTAATTAACAACAAAGGATTGTGCAAACGCTTGGGAGAAA
>JAFGEC010000478.1 GCA_016931775.1 Candidatus Zhuqueibacterota bacterium
GGAGTTTTTGGTTGCTTTACTGTTTGAACGATTGACGGCCTTTTTTGATGCCGTTCGTGACGATCCCGACCGGACCGTCGTACTCGGTCGAGTTGTTGACCGTGTTTTTTTCACCACACCAGATGATTTGCGACGATCGTTGCTTGAGGTGTATTTTTTTTCCGCATCGACAGTTTTCTCCGCCGTTTTTGTTTGGCGCTGGACCTTTGTTTT
This sequence comes from Candidatus Zhuqueibacterota bacterium, assembly GCA_016931775.1. Classification (GTDB taxonomy): domain Bacteria; phylum Zhuqueibacterota; class Zhuqueibacteria; order Residuimicrobiales; family JAFGEC01; genus JAFGEC01. Next base: position 214 of record JAFGEC010000478.1, read on the forward strand.
GCGCTCGTTTTGCCGTCTGCCGGAGCTTTTATTTTCATGACTGATAGGCTTATTTTTGTTTACCCGCACTACTGGTGTCCTGGTCTGTCGTTCCACACTCCGTTTATTTGTATGAGTAGCCGGCTTCTTTTGACTATCCGTCCGATTATTTTGCCGCGTTGCATATGTGTTGGATGGCCGGCGATTTTCGTCACGATGATTACGCTGATAGGTATTCGTATTCTCGCGGTTATTTGTTGTTTTGCGTCCGGTCGTGTAGGTTCTTTGCTGATCCTGATTTTTCATTCGATGGTTGTTACGTTCGTCCGATGCGATCCGACGTGTCTCATTTTGCGAGCGGCGCCTTCGGTCGGCGAGGTTTTGAACCGGATAACGACGCTGGTACTCCCGCCGTTTCACATCCACTTTCCGTGTGGGATGATGCGCGTAAAAATAAGCGGGACGCGGTTTGTGCCATTTCTGGTGATAAAAATCATAATAATGATAAGCCCACCTCTGGGCGTAGGAACGGTGCCAGCCGGAATAAAAGTGGGGTCGATAAAAAGGACGCGGATGCGAATAGACCACATAAACATAAGGATCGGTATAATAGACCGGCGGCGCCCAGGTCCAAAAAACATTAAAGTGCCGGCAATTTACACGCACCGTCCAGTTCCAGCCCCAGCGCCGGTGCAGCCGTGTCCAGCCGAAATAGTTCAACTGGTAATGCGGATCGTACCACCAAACATGCGTATAACCAGGTGCCTGGATAGTATAGAAATTATATACATTGACCGGTTCCGTTTTTTCGTCTTCATAATCATAATCGTCATATTCGTATTCGGATTCCCACGAATCCTGGTCCTGCCAATTATCGTTTGACTCATAGTCTTCTGAATATCGAAATCCGGGCTGTGCGTAACAGCCTGAGGCACCCAGACTCAATAAAATCGCCAAAATTCCTGAGAAAAAAACATAAATGTTCGTTTTCATGATCGTAGCCTCCATGTTAGCAAAAAAAGTATCTATCGCCGGCGGCCGCCCGAACTGGAACCGGAACTGGAACGACCACCTCCCGAACTTCTGGACCCGGAACTGGACGAACCGGAGCTCGAACTTCCGGAGCTTGAACTCGATGACCCGCTCCACGAACTATTGGATGTGGAACCAGACGAGCTGTGCGACGATTGCCGAGTGCGTGCCGATCCTCCGGATGATGTCCTGCGGGAGGAACCTGATTGTGCTTTTGCACGGAGGGAGCCATTGTCGCCGCCTTTGAACGTATTCGAACCGTCGGTTGTTCTGGTCGTTTTTTTCATTTCTGATGATTTATCCGCTGTTCTGCCTTCATCTCCCGTCGAACCGCGCCGCCTTTGATCCCGCGGATTGTTCGTCACGGGTTTACGGCGGTCGAAATCACGCTGTTTTTGTACCGGCCTGCCCTTCGGGGAATTTTCAGGCTTCACAATAACCACGGTGTGATGCGGCATCCATGGATAGTACGGATCATAGATTACAACGGGCGGATGATGATGATGCCGTGTATCCGGCCCATCATAGGTCGTGAAACGTGTGTAACAGCCGGGCGTTGTTATTCCCGTTACTGCCACGCACAACCATAAAAATATCGATCTGTTCATTTTCTCCTCCTCAATCGGATTTATGATTCGGTTTTATCCTCTTTCCACAGGTAATATAGGATCATGCGAGTTAACCAAAGTTAACCGCGGCAACGGAAGGATTAAAAGTTTGAAAAGCTGTTAATCATCCAATCCACGCCAGGCAAAAACAGTAATACCTGTGTTTACCGACCACTAAAATTTCTCACATGTGACGGATTTTACAAAAAGTGAATCAATCACTTGACATTATTTGAAATTTTGTTATATTTTGAAAATTCAAATGCAAGAAATATTGCATAAAGAATCAATGTTGTTATTTTTAAACAACGAGGGAGATTGATTCAAAGGGAACAAAAGAGATGCGGTTTGTAGCAGGGATCAGGAAATCGAAATAATAAATGCAGTGGCGGGAATATCGATTTGACAAAAACCTGTCGTTTTTTTGTTAAATTTTTCCGGTTGAAAATCCGGTCCACAGGATTCAGAGTATTGATAAAACGAATCGGCTATTTACCTCTTTGAGTCTCCTCCCCTCCTAACGTTCATTTAACACGGAGGTGATCATGCGAAGATTTTTCGGCAGAGGTATGCTGTTAACGTTGTTGATCGCTGCAGCTCTAACATTTACCCTATGTAATAAGGGTCCGGAGTCAGCCAGCGGTCCCGTCATGCGGGATTTCAATTCCGAATTCAGCGCCGCTCATCCGCAAGTGAAAGAGGTTATGGCGGTTCAGGAGCGTGCGACAAAAGCTTTAATGCAGCATCCGGAGGTTATTGGTACGGCTACTGGTATGACCGATGACGGACAGCTTGCAATTTACGTTTTGGCCAAGTCGGAAATCCCGACGGATAATACGGCAACCACACGATCTTTGAGCAAACTTGTAGATGACGGTAAAATACCTGCCGAGATCGATGGTAAACCGGTCGTCGTTTATGTTACCGGAGTTATACACGCATTGAAAGGTAAACCACCCAAACCGGAACCGCCGGATGGTGGAACGGATCACAAGGGTGTTCAAACACCTCCGATCAAGCTGGGAACATCCGGTGGCTGGGAATATGACTTTACAGATTATTATTGTTGTGGCGGTACATTGGGTTCCTTGGTGACCACAGGCGGGAAACTTTATATCCTGTCCAACTATCATGTATTTTACGGCGATCAGACCGCAATGCCGGGAACACCCGTGATACAGCCCGGACTTATAGATGTGAATTGTAATGCAGGAGCGGCACAACAGGTCGCGCTATTGGCCGGAGACCGCAGTCTGCCCGGTTCCAATGTCGATGCGGCTATCGCGGAAATTATACCCGGTATGGTCGATCCAACAGGTGCGATTCTTGAAATCGGCACACTATCGTCATCAACCGTACCAGCAGCGATCGGGCAAGCCGTGAAAAAAAGCGGCCGCACAACCGGCCTGACTACAAGCAAAGTCGCCGCGCTCAACGCAACCATCCAAGTTCAGTACGATACCGAATGCGCCGGCGAGCCGTGGTTTGTGAAAACCTTTACAGGACAAATTGTTATCACCAACAGAGCGAGTAAATTCCTGGCCGGTGGAGATTCCGGTTCGCTCATGGTTGAGAATGTGGCTACCAATCCCCGGGCTGTCGGTCTGTTATTTGCCGGAAGCTCTCAAACAGCTGTTGCCAATCCCATCAATGAAGTGCTGGCCCATTTCGGCGCGACAATGGTAGGAAATTAAATTTCATCATGGGCACGGCGCGTATTACAACGCGTCGTGCTCAATCAAAATAATCATGTAAATCTTTACGCGTGACCAATTTTACTGGCTCTGCCCATACTTCCACAGGGGAGAGATCATCGGTCAGTAAAACGGCGTTTTTTAGGGCAGGAATATAACAGTAATCCCAGGCAAACTTTACATATCGTTCAAACCAAAACTTTTCCATAAAAGTAAACCGCATCCTAAAAGCAAACGTTCGACACCGATTTCTCCGACTTGAGAAATCCGGGCAAAAAAAAACTGGTATATTTATGATATTTTCAATATTTTAAGACATTGATATACAAATGCAAAAGGATGTGACCATGAAAAAATTAATGTTTTTATTGTTATTGACGACGTGCTTTATCTTTTGCGACAAAAAAGGTACGGAACCGGAGCCGGTCAAGCTGGGTTCGTTAAAAGTATCCTTTGAATTGGTTCAGATGACCAGTCCCCGGCCCAGCTACCAGACGGTGATCTGGTTAACGGACGAAAGCGGAAACTTTTTAAAATCTTCTTATGTCAGCGAGTGGCTGGCCTACACAGGTTACAAACGCGGCAACGTCTGTCCGGACTGGGTCAGTGCTGCAAATTGGGAGGATGTCACCGAATCAGAGTTCGATGCCGTCACCGGGGCGACGCCGACCACTTCTCAAAACAGTATTATTATCGACTGTCAAAAGGCGGGATTAAAATCCGGAAAGGTTAATTGCTGCATTGAAACACATACCGTCGAGGATTATAATATTCTGTTTAAGGCGCTTTTTTCACTGGGCAGCAAAGCTGAAACCGTCACTCCGGAACCTATTTATATACCCTCTAAACACGAAGAAACAAGCGACGCTCTGAGAAATGTGAAATTTGAATATACACCGGCACAATAGAACACCTATGGATGTAAACAAAAAATTGTATTAATAGAGGTATTAAAATGAAAAAAGATGTAAAACTAACCAGACGTGATTTCGTTAAAAGTGCATCCGGCAGTATCGCCGCGTTGTCCGGTTTAAGTCTGCTCGCTTGCGATAAACAGGCCACCGATCCCAAGAATGAAAAAGACACTTCACCTGTCGGCAGCTTAAAAAGATCAAATCAACGTGCGATACACAATGACCTTGTTCCACGCCGGGTTTTGGGCAAAACCGGTATTGAAATTTCCATGCTGGTATTTGGAGGAGGTTCAAATTTTTTAAAAAACGCCAACGGTGTATGGGAACCTCTCATGCAAAAGGCCCTGGATATGGGAATCAACTATTTCGATACTTCGCATGATTACGGTACCGAAGAACGATTCGGTGAAATATTGCCCCCGATCCGCGATCAAGTTTATATCACCACCAAATTTGACGCGCGTGATGTGACAACCATGCGCAGTACCTTAGATGCCAGCCTGAAAAAATTGAAAACCGATTATCTGGATTTCCTGTTCATCCACAGTATCGAAACCAGTGATTCCGTATCGCAAATCGAAAAAGGTGTCTACGCGGAAATGCTAAAGCTCAAGGAACAGGGTGTCACCCGGTTTATCGGTTTTTCCAGTATGAACAGTGCTGTCCGTTCCAAGGAACTGTTGACCAAATTGGAATTTGATGCCTGTATGCTGGCCATGAATCCCACCACATATGGTGATTTTGCCAGAACTGCGCTACCGGCCGCCCGTGAAAAAAATGTGGGTGTGCTGGCCATGAAAATTATGCGCGATGTGGTCGGCAATGGTGCTACGGCAGAGGAATTGATCGCCTACGCACTGGACCTTGAAGGTGTGGCGGCAACCTGTATCGCCCATACCGGCCAACAGGTACTGCAAGAGAACGCTGCCATTATCAAGGATTACGCCGGCTCGACTTATGTTCGGCCTGATTATCTCGGACTGGAACAGCGGATCCGTCATTTGGCCGGTCCCCACGCACTGTGCTGGGCGCGTCCGGATTATTATGATGGTAAAATGTGCTGAAATAAAAACTTAGCCCCAAAATGCGGTTCCGGTGCACTGGAACCGCAATCTTTTACCAAGCTGAAATCGTATAATTTTCGATGAAAAAAGTCTTCTCCAGATCACCCCTCATCGTCGGTTCAACCACAATCGATTTTATAGAACAGAAAGGCCGGCGTACCGTTCAAGCCGGCGGTGTGGTGAATTATGCAGGATATACTTTTCTTAAACTCGGTTTTGCCCCGGTTTTGCTAACCAATGTCAATAAAGCGGACCTGCAAAAGTTCCGGCTGTTTAGCCATCCCGATATTGCTCTTTTTGCCGGGGAAGCATCCTTTACCACAAATTTTATCAATATTCTGGACGGGGAAAAAAGACAACAATGGGTTCATCAACACGCGAATCCAATCGGAGCACCTGCCGGGTGTAACCTGTCCCGTTTTAATCACATCCACCTGGGTCCGCTTTTCCCCGAAGATATATCCCAGGGGTTCATCCAAGCGATTCCGGCTGATACATTTGTCTCGCTGGACATTCAGGGTTATACAAGAAAAATTACAGCCAACGGCCGGGTTGAATATCAGGTATCGCCGCGGTTGACTGAAACGTTGTCGAAAGCGTCTGTGATCAAGGCCAGTGAGTTTGAATTGGATTTAGCGCTGAAATATTTTAATTGTACAACGAAAACATTCATGACGCAGTTCTCCATTCGGGAGGTACTCATGACCACCGGCCCGACGGGCGGACATTTGTATCACCAAAGGGGTGATATGGCGTATTCAGCTGGAAAAGTCGACAATGTCGTTGACCCGACAGGGGCCGGGGATGTTTTTTTTGCATCTTATCTGCATTCCAAATATTACAAAAAAACTTCCGATCGAGAGGCGTTAGATTTCGCCGCCGGTATCGCAGCGCGACAGATATCAGGCCGGTTTATTGCGGCGGAAGAATTAAAAGTCTGATTTTGGTGATACTTTAATTTACTCTGCCTGTTAAAAATCAGCAGATCGGCATAAAAAAAGCTGTATCACTTAAATTATGATACAGCTCCTTTTAAACTCGTCATGTATTTTAAAAACTGCAGAACCGGATACGGCTCAAATAATTATTTGATGAGAGACATTTTGCGTGTAAACGTCTGCCCGCCTGCCTGCATTTTATACACATAAATTCCGCTGGGGATATCAGAGGCGTCGAAAGTTACATCATATTGTCCGCTGTTCTGGACGCCATCTAAAAGCGTTGTGACTTCCTGACCGTTGACGGAAAATACTTTTAATGTCACATGTTCACGGCTGGTCAAAGAATAGGAAATGGTGGTTGACGGATTGAACGGATTCGGATGATTCTGATTAAGCACAAAGGCTTCAGGAGCGGCTTTTTCACGGCTTCTGACAGATGTTTTAGAAACCGCCGTCTCCGGACTCCAGTACACACTGCCGTATTCCTCGCTGGTTTTAACAAACAGACCCTGAGCCCATTGGTTGACGGATTCATTGGTATCGTAATCACGATCCAAGGCACAAATGGACAACATACCTTCATCGCCCTCGATCATGACATCGAATTTCACAAATGCCACTTCCATTTTTTCGACAATTAAATCACCCGACTCATCAAGGGAACCAATAATCGCTTTACCGTCCGTCGATGCAAGACCGGATGCGCAATTACCTTCAGCCAACTGTAATTGTTCCGGAGGATTCTGATAGGTTGTGCTCCACCAATTATAGACCTCCAGTTCATCGACATAACTGATTCCCACTTCGGCGCCCGGAGATTCCATTTCAAAGTCACCAGGCAGTCTGGTGTCGATAATAATCTGATAAGCGTCGTTCTGCCAGATATTGCCAGGATTATCTGTCGTTGTGGGATCATAGTTAAAGTCGTCATCATAGCGCATAACGGCGACATAAATGTTTTCATCATCATGGATTATTTTAAACCAAGAGCTCAAATCTTCCCAGCCGTCATAACCACCGGGCTCATACGCTTCATCCCATAACGATCCTTCCGTGCTGGATTGCCAGTCACGGTTAAATTCCATAAATGTCCAGGGAATAGCGACCCAGGCGGAATCACTTAAATCGCCGTCAACAACAACCGTCCCCTTATAAGCGGTATACTCGTGAATAACATCATTGGGATCGGTCACATCGACAGGTGCATCGTCTCGAACCGGTTCCGTGCCAAACGGAAACGGACCTGGTTGGAGAACCGGCGGGTATACCGGTTCCACATATCCGTCCTGAGCGAATAAACCGGATGTCGCCAGGATGAACAATCCAAATACAAAAGTGATGGTACCAACTTGTTTGATCATGATCACCTCCAAATTATTTGCATAGATTGTAAAAATAATTAATAATAGTTAGGTTGCACAATTATATATGGAGAAGTAATAGTATAAAATGATAACTCGTCAAACACAAAAAAAAGCCACAATTCATACACACGTTTCCTGGTTTTGAACAGTTGTAAATTGCCCTTAAATCAAACAATTACAAATCCAATTTTTCAAAAATAATCATTTTATCTTCTAATGTCAATAAATAAGTCAAAATTAACTTAATTTTTTCGAAAATTTTCGCCGCTTAAGTAAAAGTTACTTTCAAACGGGACAGGGAATACTTGAAAATGTCATGGCAAGTCATCGCCGGACAACTTTGCCGAAAGCCTGTGGAACTGGTTGGGTTTGATTCCGTTTACTACTTCTGAAGCCACTCACATGCAGCACTCATATCCGTGAATACGCCCAAAAGAGCGCCACGATTGTAGGCTACATCTTCAAAGAAACGATCGAGCATATCCTCCCGCGCCAACAAGGCAACGCGAAGGCCGATATGCGACAGGAATGCAGCATCTTCGCCGGTTTGAAACAGCGCCGTGGTTCCTAGGTCAGCCTGTATATCTCGGGCATCGACCAGGGCTTTCTTGCAGCCAAAGTGCGAACACGCATCGATAAGCGGTTGAAAAACGTTCTTTCCTTTGTGGAGCAGCTCAATGGGGAACTTGCCTGAGAGCCGGACATGCAACACACCATTCAAAACCTGGAAATTCTCGTTATACTCACTCATTTTCCTTGCTCCTCAAATGCCCGACATTTAGGTGCTCAGCAATCGGACCGGCTGAACCGGAACCAATTTCTTTTTTGTTTTGAAATGGTGACTTGTTTCGCTATCAATCATTTCACGTCTCACCCGGATCAATTCCTTGAATCTAAAATTTTGTATTACCATTTTCCCACATGTATACTTGAGAGGTATCTTTACCAGTCACCATTTGAACCACTTTACTCTAAGGAATTGATATATTAAAGAAAAACCGGACGAATTGTTCATTATTAAATAATTGCGAGAACCACTCTTTTCACTCGATACGAAAAATAAATTCCCACTTAACCATGTCATACTGATAAAGGTAAAATCCAAAAGAATAACAACGGCAATGAGGATCATATTTTTTAACGCTTTACTTTTTTAGTTCTAAATTTTGAACCAAGCGCCGTAGGGTAATCCTCTGAATCGTCCCTCTTGAATTCCGACGATGATGGTCTTTACACTTTTAAAAATAGTAAATAATAAATTCCATAAAAGCAAGCAAAAAAACGAAGCGAATGTAATATCTCAGTTATGGGTGGAAGGTGCGACCGGCTCTCGACATCTGTCAAAATTTTAAAATTACATATATTTGGCAAAAGGAGGTGCGTCGCACCGGTTCTATCCCACCCGAGAC
>JAFGEC010000479.1 GCA_016931775.1 Candidatus Zhuqueibacterota bacterium
CCGGCCATAAGCTCCAGATAGGGACCGTCGGTGTCGGTCAGCATTTCATCCCACATTTTTCCCTGGTCGCCGCAGCCAAAGGTAAAAAATTTCATACCCGGTGCCATGTGAATATTGGACACATAAACGACCCCCGCATCTTTGCCGTGATCGTAACCGCCGAAATAATTCGATGTGGGATTCCAGCAAAAAAAAGATACCGGCTTGGTAAGATTTTTCCACCAGCTGATATTGATGCCGTTGTAATCCCTGCCGCCGTAATAGCTGGAGGACACCGGCCACTCGGAAAATTCACGTTTGGCGTGCTGGGTGACGTACTCCGTCTCGGGCGGAAAGATCACCTGATAACTGCTGTCCACATGTACGGCGGGATTGGCAAAATAGAGCAGGGAATGCACAAAAGGTGTGCGGTTCTCCACGGTGATCTCGACTTCGAATATGGAACGCCGCGGGAAAACCGTGATCGCAAGCAGCAACCGCATGCGGTGCCGTTGTTCGATCTCCGACAGGTACAGGGTCTTGCTGCCGTCCGGATTTTCTGCAAAGTCGTGGTGCACGGGAATAAAAGTATTGGCACGGTGGTGATGGGGAAAATTCCACTCTACGCCGCCGGAAATCCATTTGCCCAGCATACCGATCAACGCCGGTTTGATCACGGACTGCCGGTAGAAAAAATCATATTGATTGGTCTTGTCCAGCGCGGTAAAAATCCGCCCGCCGATCTCAGGCAGCACCGATAGCTGGATATATTCGTTTTCCAAAAAAACCGCCTGGTAGGTATGATCCTGTTTCTGATTGGTCAAAACATCCGACATGGGATAGGGGTAGATCCGCCCCTGGGCGCCCTGATAGGTCCGGCCGGTGTAAAACCGCGGATTGGGATCGGGATCTTCTACGGTATATGTGGGAATAACCAGTTCCTGCTGCCAGATTTTTACCTCAGCCTGAGTAACGGCTGCCGCTAAAATAATGAGAAAAAATAATTTTTTCATTTTTTACTCCGGGTTGGTTGAGCAAAGAGTAATATCACGGTAAAGATATTTGATAATGCCTTCAAATACAAATAAAAAACAAAAATTGCAAGATTTTTGTAAGACATGGTATCCCCAAAAAATTTTGTAATAACAAACGTAATTTTTAATCTGTTCGGAAGAATGGTACAGTTTGGGATTGTTCTTTTTTTTCAACAAATTTTTGCCATGCCCGCTGAACAGTCTTGAGCAAAATGGATAGAAAAGATGCGGTGATAAAACAAAAATCCTGTGTTCCGTTCAGAGCCGATTTGTCGTGCCTGCGTAAGCAGGCATCCAGTCATGCACTGAAATATCACGAAAAATATTTTTTTCGCATACGGTTTATCTAAAATCATGTTTTTTCTAAAATTATGGTAGAATTATACGCAACCGGTCATATTGTGAAATTCGACATTTTCTTTGACAACTGGATGCCCGATTCCTCGGGCATGACATTTCGCATTTTACTTGAGCATACGATCATCGTGATGTTAAACACGATTTTCGTACCATTTTATTACAGCGTGTTTCACTTGAAAGACTTGTCTAAATTTATCTCCCAGTCGTCGGTCCGAAAACAAGATGCCAGCAAACCCGCCTTGTTGAACAGATTGGGCTCGGCGGTATTGCTCCATACAAACCGCACGGCAGCCGGCTTTTGTATATCTTTGGACCAAACAATCACTGTGCCGTCGTCAATTTTTGCTTCGGCCTCTACGAAAACCTTGTCGCTGCCGGCGATCTCGAAAAGGCTGAGCTTTTCACCTTTGCATACCAATCCGGATTCGGCAAAATCGAAAAACAGCCGGATTTTATCGCCCTCGATCCCTTTACTGCGGTACAAGGGACCACTGTACACGATATTTTCAATACCATAGGTTTTTGCCAGCGCCCAGTTTGCCAGACGTTGACCCACATCCGGTTTATTGGCCGGGTGAATGTTACGGATGTTGCCGATATCGCTGATCACCACCATTCCGGTGTTGGGAACGGACATGGCCAGGCGCTGCGATTCACGAAACAGCACGCCTTCCAGCGGTCTGCCGTATTGAAACGGAGCAATCTGTACGTAATAAAACGGGAAATTCTTTTCTTTACAATTTCTACTAAGGTTTGAATGAAAAAAATAAGGTTCTATATTATCACTCATTTTGAATTGAAAATATTGGCCCACTGTTCATTGCTCACTGTTCATTGTTCATTGCTCCCTGTTCACTGCTCACTGTTCATTGTTATCTGTAAACTGCTCATTGTTCACTGTTCATTGTTTTCGGCAATGTCAGGGAAAACACAAACGATCCCAATCCAAAGAACGCTGCAAGGGAAAACAACAGCTCGATGCCCAGTTTTTCCCACAAAACACCGCCGAGAATGGCAATAATGATACTGATCAGGTGATTGATAGAGATGCCGGTGGACAAGGTAGCCGTGATCTCGTTTTGTGAATCCGATATGGTCTTGACATACATAGCGCGCGCCATGGCCACCACAAACAGCACCGAATCCAGTACAAAAACACAGCAAACGATCCAGAGTGCCGTATTGTGCGGGAAAACACGATGGGTAAAACCATATATAAGGCATAAAATAATCAGAATAACCGTATCGATGATGATAACGATCCGGTAACCGAATCGGTCGATCCATCGTCCGATTAGCGGCGAGGCGAATATGTTGATGGTGGCAAAAATACCGTACAACAGCGCCATCATTTCGGTACGCATACCGTAACGCACGATCAGTACATAAGGTGCAAAAGTCAAAAACACCTGCTTGCGCGCACCGAAAAACATCTCCAGTACGTAATAGCGCCAGTATTTTTTGTGAAAATACAACCGTTTTCGTTCGATATGGTGCTGATTGACCGGCAACCGCATGGTCATAAAAAATCCGGCCAGCAGGACGACACCTGCAAAGACAAAAGCGGTCTGAAAGTAGAAAAACGGCGTGTTTTCTCCTGCCCCTGCCCGGTTCGGCAACAGCAGGAAAACCAGTGGGATAAAATAATATCCGACCAGCTGCCCCATATTTTGCAAACTCCGCACTGCTCCCATGGCCAGACCCTCTTTGCCCTTTTGGGCGAAATGAATGGAAATCGATTGGCGCACCGGCATGATGAGATGTTCACCGGCGCTCCAGAACACGATCATAATGATGGCGATCGACCGTATTTCCCCAAAAACCGCAAGTCCCACGATGCCGGTGATGGCAAAAAGAAATGTGAGCCGAAGAATCCGAATTTCACAAAGTTTATACAACAGTGCAATAAAAACGATCAGCAAGAGTCCCGGGGCTTCTCGGGGCAGTTCGATAATACCGCGCTCAAGGCGGCTGATATGCAGCACTTCATGTAAAAAGTTGTTCAACACACCCATAAACAATCCGGTGGACACGCCGAACACCAGAACGATCGTGAGAAACTTTTGTGCATCAGAATCAGAGAATATGTTTTGTATTTTTTTGGAAAAGAATTTCATTTTTTTCTCGATTAAACAAGGGGGAATATAAGGATTTTAAATTTTAGATAAAAGTGCAAGTTAACTCAGGGTATCCCACAATTTTTTTTACATTGACAAACATACTGTAACAATCAACCTTGCTTAATCACGACAGTATAATTTTTTTATCCTCGCGCAGAGACACAGGGGCGCAGAGATTTAAGTCGACCAATTTAGCTCAAAGCGCAGGATTATATTATTTTGTTTTTTAAAGAATTATATAAAAAAAAGGGGGAATTGACATACTTTTGACAAGAGGTCCGGTATCGAAAATTTTTCTCCGTGGCCTCTATGGTTAAAAAACAGAACCACAGAGAGCCCAGAGTTGACGGAGCGGAACACAGAGTATGCCTAAAATTAATATGAGATGGCTTCCCGTCTCGCGAAAAAAACATTGACAAAAGCCGGCCGATTCATTATATTGTCTAAATATAACTAGACAAAAATGAAATTTGTCTAAAAATAACTAGACAAATTTGAATTTTGTCTAAAAATAACTAGACAGGAGATATTTCTAATGAATATTGAAGACAACATCGACGCCATATCACCCAGCGACCTGCGAAACGGTTTTTACAAGAGGACTGAAAGTGAATTTTGCTGTGTGTTTTGCGAACAGCGCTTCTCCCAGGGTGTGGTATATCCGGCCGGAGATGTCCTGATGGACGCCGAAACGGCGGTCAAAAACCATGTTCAAAGCACTCATGGAAATCCTTTCTGGCTGCTGGTTGGGTTGGAGCAGGACAATGGATTGACCGGCGCACAAAGGGAGCTGGTTCCGCTTTTATACCAGGGATTAACCGACGGCGACATCGCCCAAAAGCTCGGCAATGCCAAATCCACCATCCGCAACCACCGGTTTTTTCTCAGGGAAAAATACAGGGAAACCAAAATCCTTTTGGCGATACTGGATGAATTGTACGAACACCGCGATAAACCGGAAGACGAATTCGTCACGTTTCACAGTTCACTGCCGGTCAGGGACGACCGTGCCAAAGTGACCAAAAAGGAACAACAGCAAATTTTAAACAAGTATTTCGACGGCATACGGCTCCGGCAGTTTCCCAAACAGCAAAAACGCAAGCTGGTGCTGCTGAAACACATCGCGGAAATGTTCGACCGGCACGAAAAATACTCTGAAAAACAGGTGAATGAGCTGTTGAAAAAGGTCCAGGAGGATCATGTCACTTTGCGCCGTTATCTGATCGAATACGGTTTTATGGAACGCAAAAAAGACGGCTCGGAGTATTGGTTGACGGATTGAGTGTGCACAAGCAAAGGATCTTGCCGGTCTTTACTCCTTAGGATTTGCAGCAAAGCAAATTACACCAAGTATTTGTTTATAAATTAATTATGCTTATTTGACCGGATCAACAGGATAGACCAGATAAAAGTAATATGGATCTTTTTTTTATCCAATCGATCCATCCTGATTCTGTCAATCCTGTTCATCCCGTCAATTTTTTTAGTAAATTTTACCACCCAGTCACTCCCCCGCATTTTTAAAAACATTTTGACCGATTATGGGTACAAATTCAAGTAATTCAGGCCGTTTTTTACCCAAAAGGAAGCGGAGCAAGATCATCCCGCGGGCAAAAGCGCCTTTCAAATCCTCTGGCCGTGCAGGGAAGTCAAGCGGGGATCGGATTTACCGTTAACCCACGAAGCGGGATAGCTTGCGGAGCCGGCGGAGGATCATCCCTTTGCAGCGGTTCGTCCACGAATTGTACTAAAGGGAATAATCCAGAGGCCGCTGCAAAGGGAAAGCCGGAGCCGCTCAAAAAGGGAAAGCGTAGCTTTCACTATGATTTGCGAAGCACAGCTTGGGCTGCAGATTTTAAGACAAAGCAGGCGAAATTTCTACTGTTATATTCAACACCCGGGGACCGCGCAGTTCTTAAACGGGATTGTATGTTAAAAACGATAAAAATTTTTACCTAAAGAGTATTTTGATGTTCGAAAGCGCGGACACCCGGAGTTTGACAAGGCGCTTTCTAAATATACTCTCCTCCCGTAACGGATATCTTACAATCAGCCGTAATATCTCAGTTATGGGTGGAAGGTGCGACGCACCGGCTCTCGACATCTGTCAAAATTTTAAAATTACATATATTTGGCAAAAG
>JAFGEC010000480.1 GCA_016931775.1 Candidatus Zhuqueibacterota bacterium
CTTTTGCCAAATATATGTAATTTTAAAATTTTGACAGATGTCGAGAGCCGGTGCGTCGCACCTTCCACCCATAACTGAGATATTACCAAAGACAAGCCTGGGAATCATATCAAACTTCCCTGTTTTTGAGCAACATGAACGATAATAAACCCGACAATAACAACAACAGGAGAGCTATACCGACCGGCACGATATATTGCTCCACCACAAGTCCGGCATCCATTCGATCCGGTACTTGCATGTACGGCCGAAAAACCATAACAGTCAGCCAGATAGCCGTAATGATGGCAAAAATAAAATTAATCACTGATCCCAAAAGACGAAACCAGAATACACCCGGCAAATACAAAGCAAAAAACAACGAAAGGAAATAAACCGTGGCAAATAGAATATACCAGGTATTTATTTGAGAGAACAGCACCAAAGGATTCTGATATACAAAACCCGAGATATAGACATTAACGTATAACAAAATCCCGCCTATCGCGGCAACGATCCACGCCGTAAAGTACCGGGCAGTGATAATTTCTACAGTGGTAACCGGTAAACTGGCGTTCAGCACTTCTATGTTTTGCTTTTTTTCACGAAATGTATAAAAGGAAGCCGCAGATGCCATGACCATGCAGGACATCATAAAATAAACACCCCATGGATAAAACCGAATTGTGAGTAAAAAAGTACAAAAGAGCATAGGCAGGATACACCGTAAAAAAATGATATCCGAATGCGCATAAATATCTTTGAAAACAAGTTTGAAATTCATAAAAACCTCATAATTCTTTTGTCCGAAACAGAAAGATAGAAACAACCATTGAAGTGAACATAAATAAAGCCGGCACCAATATGGCGAAAGCATACATGATAATCGCAGGCAAGCCCAATACCCAATTTAAAACGTCCCGAATAAAAGAGAGCAAATAAAACAGGTCAAAATGCAAAGATCCTTTCAAAACCGATTGCAGATATCGTAGTATATCTACCAGCAGCATAAACGCAATCTGAAATGATATAAACGCAATAAAACCTTTGCCGGGATCAAACCGAAAAAAGAAGGGAAGGATCACAGCAATAATTAAAAACGGGAGTAAAAAAAGTCCCGCCAGTCCTGCCGGTTTTAACAAAAATATCATTTCTTCAGGACTTTTAGCAAAAACATTCACCGCTGCAAAGCAGGTCATAATGACCAACAGCCACACACCGGCCAGCAACATCAGCGTGCTTGTATAACGCGCAATGACGATCTTATATCTTGGTACAGGCAGGCTGACGAACAAGGCGTCACTCTGGCTTGCCGAATTTATGCCGACAAATAGAAATGACGACACCAAAATCAATACCGTTGCCAGGACGATGAATATCCCCATGTGAAAACCCAGATTATCCATCATGGTCCAGATAACCATCAGACAAACAAAAGGGATCAGAACAATAATGACCGGTAAATAAATGGCACCGATTTCCCAGTCTTTTTTAATTAAATTGAGCATGGTTATTTCCCAGATTATTGTAAAACATAATGTCTTCCAGCGAAGCCTTTTCCAGCACCACTTTGGAACCGTACTTTTTCCGGACAGCCTGGATGTTATCGGTCAGCCCCTCAAAGCCGTATTCATGCGCCTTGAAACCCACCAATGGAATGTCTCCGATGATATCACGTCCCCCCTTGACCAGGGCGAATTTGGCCAGCACCTCATCCTTTGTATCGGAAAATACCAACCGTCCGTTGATCAGCAACGTGATATAATCGGCGATTTTTTCAAGGTCCGATGTAATGTGAGTGGAAAAAAGCACGGCTTTTTTTTCGTTCTGTAATATCTCACCCAGCAGATCCAGCAGCTCGCGCCGGAAAATCGGATCCAGCCCGGAAGTGGGCTCGTCCATAATGATAAAATCCGCATGATGGGACAGGGCGATAGCAATGGCAGCTTTCATGACCATACCACGTGAAAATTTTCGTAAAGCTTTGTTGAGGGGCAGATTAAACTGTTTCACCAGCTGTTGAAACCGCCCCTCATCCCAGGTCCGGTAAAACGGTGCAATGATATTTTTGATACGGCGCAGACTCAAATGATCGTAGTAATTTGGATTGTCATACACAAATCCGATCCGCGACTTTATGTCCACCTCATGATCCCTGTGATCCATACCGAATATGGAAATTCGGCCGGCGTCTTTTTTCAACAGGCTCATGACCAGTTTGATAATTGTGGTTTTTCCTGCACCGTTGGGGCCGATCAGGCCCATAATGTACCCTTCCGGGAGTGTAAACGAAACGTCCCGCAGGTTAAAATCCTTGTAGGATTTTGATAAATTTTGTATTTCCAGCATGTTTTTCATTATTCATCCTCATAATTAAACAAGAGTTCCAGCATTTCACGCAATTCGGACAGCCCGATTCCAAGCTTTTTTGCCTCGGCGACGGCATCACCCAGAATCTCTTCGACGGTTTTCCGGCGTTTTTCCTTGAGCAATTCCTTGTTCTGCATGGCGACGAAACACCCCTTACCACCCACGGTGTCGATAAATCCCTCCTTTTCCAGTTCCTCATAAGCCCGGCTGGTGGTGATGACACTGATTTGCAGCTCTTTTGCCAGTTTGCGAATGGACGGCAACGGATCACCCTCCTGCATTTCTCCGGTAATGATATGATTTTTGATCTGCCGGGTGATCTGGTCGTAAATGGGATCCGGTGATGCGTTTGAAATGATAATTTTCATAGGTTTACTTTTTTCTCCAACAATCGTATTAATTGTATTGATTGTTATATGTGTATATACTGTATATATAATAAAAAGTTTCATTATTTGCAAGAAAAAAAACTTTTTTAATGTCTGATACTGCTAAAAACACGCAAAATTTTTTGGGACAGCTCCGGCTACTATGCCTTTGCAGCGGCTTTCTGGCCCTTTTCCTTTAAGCGGACCGACAAACGGACCGCTGTAAAGGCATGATCCTCCCCCCGTCCCGCGCGGCGCATAGCCGTCAACCTAATTGAGTGCTTTTATATCATTTACAATTTTTTTCCTTGCAGGGCGTTTGATAGACATCTTGATACGACACATAAACAAAATATGACAAATGGAATTATTGAGAATTTTCAGAATCACTTGTCTTTACAATTTGTGAATTTTAAAAAAAACAAACAACATAAGTCTTTGTTTATAAATAATTAAATTTATCAGACTGGATCAACAGGATAAACTGGATATGAGAATATGGATTTTTTTCTGA
>JAFGEC010000481.1 GCA_016931775.1 Candidatus Zhuqueibacterota bacterium
ACGCATCTCCGTTTTGGGTGGGTTAGATATTCAAAATATAAGCTAAATATCATGCAACGATGCGTCGCACCTATAAAAGTCCCCCCCATAACTCACATATTACGCAGGGTATCCCCCAAAATTTTATTTATATTGAAAAACATACCGATAAAATCAAATAGGCTTCTGTACTTTATGTATTTCTTTTTGACCTCGCGCAGACACAGAGATTTTAGCCGGGCAATTCGGATTAAAACGTTGACTTTTATTATTTTGTTTTTTAAAGAATGACAATAAATGAAATATTTAACAAAACTCTTAGCTTAAACCGCTTTATAAAAAATAGTCCGCGGAATACGCGGAATTTTACAAAGCACCCGCTGTTTTTTTAGTTATTTACTTTTAGGGCTGCTCCGGCCCCCGCGCGCGACAATCGAGGAGTTTGAAAACGAGTGAATAAACGTCAGCCGATTCCAAAAAACAGTCTTGTAACCGGTTTAAATTTAACGACGGGACCAAATCCGGGCACTGATTTTCGTCCACTAAACAATGATATTTCGTGACAATTGATGACAATTATTGAGTTGACTTTAATTTTTTAAAGCATTATTTTTTAACGTTTAAAATTTAAATCCGGATCCGGCAGTACAAGCTCCGGTAAACACAACTCACCGGGCCGGCCGTGGCAAAACCAGTCCCTTGGCAGCAATTTTCTCTGAAAAAAAATAAATAAAAATTTTTATCCCCGATATAAAGGAGTTAACCATGAGTGTAGATAACAAATCAAATCATCTTGAACGCCGTGATTTTTTAAAGGGTCTGTCAACAGTCCCGATCGTCGGACTTCTGGGACTCGCCGTTCAGCGGCAGAAAAGTTTTGAGAAAAAACAGCGTGAAGCGCTTCTGGGAGCCAAAAAAGAGGTGGATCCCAATTTGAAGGAACTCAACATCGCCCTGTTGGGGGCCGGTGCACAGGGTGAAGTACTACGTAACGCTATCTTGAAAATACCGGGAATCCGTTTTAAAGCGGTGTGTGATATTTGGACCGAATATGCACTGAAAAAGAATGTCAATGTACTGAAAAAATATAAATTCGACGTCAACGGTTACGAAGATTACCGCGAAATGCTGGACAAGGAAAAAGACCTGGATGCAGTGGTTATCGCCACCCCGGATTTCTGGCATGCACGTCATGCCATCGCTTGTATGAAGGCCGGTCTGCATGTTTACTGTGAAAAAGAAATGTCCACAAACCTGGAGGATGCGCGTAAAATGGTCGAGACCGCGCGCGAGACGGGCAAACTGTTGCAGATCGGCCATCAGCGCCGCAGTCATCCCAAATATATCCATAGCTATGACAAGATCATCCAGGAATCCGGCATGCTCGGCCGAATCGTCACCAGTTACGGCCAGTGGAACCGCGGCGCCGCGGAAGACCTGGGCTGGCCGTCCAGATTGGAGATACCCAAAGCACAGCTGGAAAAATACGGGTTTAAAAATATGCACCAGTACCGTAACTGGCGCTGGTTTAAAGGCTTGGGCGGCGGCCCCATCGTCGACCTGGGCTCCCACCAGATCGATATTTTCAGCTGGTTTTTAGGCGCCCAGCCCACATCCGTAACCGCCAGCGGTGGAATGGATTATTATCCCAAGGACAAACACGAATGGTACGACACGGTTATGGCGATTTTCGAATACGAGACGGAGCAGGGCAGCTCGCGGGCTTATTACCAGACCCAGACCACCAATGGCAGCCAGGGATATTTTGAAAAATTTATGGGCGATCAGGGTACCCTGGTGATTTCGGAATCCGGCAGCCTGGGAAGCGTTTACCGTGAAGCCACCGCACCGGCATGGGATAAATGGGTGAACATGGGATACATCGAGGCTGCAGTATTACAGGAACAAAAGGCCGAACCCGATGTGGTCCTCGATGTCCGCGAAACTATTTCACCGGATCAGCATATAATTCCGGTCAAACTTTACGATCCTTACCATCAACCGCACCTGGAAAACTTTTTTAACGCCGTACGTGGACAGGGCAAATTAAACTGTCCCGGCGAGATCGGTTACGAGACGGCTGTGGCCGTGCTCAAGGTCAACCAGGCCATCGAGGCGAAACGCCGGCTGACCTTTGATCCCAAAGAGTTTGTCATTTAACAGGCGTATGCCTATTGAATAAATGAAAGGATAAGCAAAATAATGGAAAACGAAAAATATACGAAAATTCAAAGTGTCGCTCTGGTGATCTTGCGCGTTCTGATCGGCTGGCATTTTTTATATGAAGGACTCGCCAAAATGATGAAAGGCAACTGGTCGGCCGCCGGTTTTTTAATGCAGTCCAAATGGATTTTCGCACCGATTTTCAAGTGGATGGCCAGCACCCCTGATGTGCTGAATGTGGTCAATCTGCTCAATATGTGGGGACTGGTAGCAATCGGTCTGGGATTGATTCTCGGCTGCTTCACAAAACCGGCCGCATACGCCGGTATCGCACTCATCCTGATGTATTTTGTCTGTAATCCGCCGTTCCCGGGTTTGTATTATTCCATCCCGTCCGAAGGAAATTATATCATCGTCAACAAGAATCTGGTTGAGGTGGGGGCCCTGTTTGTGATTGCGGTGACCAACAGCGGCATCTATGCCGGCATGGACAGGATCATTCATAAATTACTTAAAAAGAGCTAAAAAAACCAAGCGACATACTTGGATAATAGTCCTACACACATTTAATCCCAAATAGCTCCGCAATTGTCAATTAAAAAAGCACCACGTACCGGGTACGTGGTGCTTTAAAAAAGGCGCAACACATGAGGGAGGTAGTGCTGCGCCTTACTGACCGACTCCAATGTAGGAGTCTAGAGATGTGGTTCGTGTATTTATGGCATTGTCTAAAGTTGGGTGTTGCACCCAGTTGGCGTAAAAACATAACGATATTATATACGGGAATCAACTGCACGAATGTGTGGTTTTGCATAGGAAGAAAGACTAAAACCCGCATAAATATGCGGGTTTTGGTATCTATCGGTGAGCAGATAGTATATGAGGAACGATATTTTTACAAAATACCCTTGCGGATGGCTTTGGCGACAGCTTCGGAAACGGAGTGAACGTGAAGTTTTTTGTAAATATTGCGGATATGAAATCTCACCGTATCCAGACTGATGTGAAGCGACAGGGCGACGGCCTGATACGTTTTACCATCTGCGAGGCCGTTCAGAATCTCCTTTTCACGAGTCGTCAGCAGGAACAAGCTGTCTTTTGGATTGTGAAAAAGCTCCTTTTGCTTAAACATGTTGACGACTTTACGGGCAATATGAGAGCTCATGGGTGATCCGCCGTTGAACGCATCTCGTATCGCTTCCAGCAGTTGAGAAGGCGGTGTTTTTTTGACCAGGTACCCGCAGGCTCCGGCACACAGTGCCTGAAACACCAATTCGCTCTCTTCATAGATACTGAGCATCAGAATGTTCACTTCAGGGTAACGGTTTTGAACTATTTTGACGCCTTCTATTCCGGACATCCCGGGCAGGCCGATATCCATCAGTAAAATATCCGGAATGCGCCGGTCAAGTTCATTCAGCATGGATTCACAGTCCGTATAATCACCGATACATTTGTACCCTTCCGTTCCATCGATCAGAAGCGCCAAACCGTTGCGAATGGTGTCATTATCCTCGACAAGCAGAACCTTGATCATTTTATCTTTCCCGAAAATTCCACTCTGGTACCGCCTTGGGCAGCATTTTTTATGATCAGTCTGCCCCCGATAATTTTTGAACGGCGTTTCATACTTTCCAATCCGTGTCCCGAAGGTTTTGTTTCAACGAGTCCGCATCCGTTGTCAACCAAGGTCACCCGCAGATTTTTATTTCTAAAATCGGCATCGAGCACGATCTCTGTGCATTGACTGTGCTTCACGCTATTATGCAACGCCTCTTTGAAAAGCAGATATAAATTATGGCGATACTCCATGGGCAGATGTATTTGCTGCAGAACGGTCAGATTATTGATACGGAAAGAAATTCCCCTGGATGCAAAAAATTCATTATACGAATCCTTGAGCCGTACCATCAGATCGTGCAGTGAATCTCGTTTGGGATTGACAAGCCACACTATATCGCTCATGCTGTCCACAAGCCGGCGTGCCGTTTCGCTTATCTTTTCCAGACAAAAGATGGATTCGGCCGTTTTGTTTTTTCCCAGATGACGCGTCGTCACTTCACTGAGAATGGAGATTTCCGTTAAACCCGCACCGATATTATCGTGTAAATCGGCGGCGATTTTCGCGCGCAGCCGCTCTACTGCCAGCAGGGATTTCACCCGAATTGACACAAGGTGAACGGCGAGTCCGCCACCCAGTAAAACAGCTCCCAGAATGAACCACCAGCGTTCCCAAAATGGCGGTTCGATATAAAATCCTATCTCTTGCGGCTGACTCCAAACGCCCCAATCATTGGCGGCCCGGACCTGAAAAGTATAACAATCGTCGTTCAGGTTGGCGTACTGCATAAATGTCTGTTCCGTATTCACCCAATCAGACTCCAAGCCCAGCAACCGAACCTGGTAGCGCACCTTGTGAGAAGCCGGCAAATAGACACCCAGATATTCAAATTTACAAAAATTTTGATCGTAGAACAGTTTGATACCGGCCCGTTTTTTATATAGATCGATATTTTTCTGAAACACCTGCATACTTTTGATATGCATGAGCGGCGGCAGGGTTACCGATTGTTCTGCGGCCGGATTGTAGCGTGTCAATCCGCGAATGGTGCCAAACCACAAATGCCCGTCCTGGTCCCGGCAACACGCAGAGGGGCTGCACTCTTCGCTGGCCAGTCCGTCACTGTTTCGTAATGTGCGCAACCGGCCGTCCGGATGCAGGATGGTAATACCGCGCAGAGTCGTCAAATAGATATACCCGTTCAGGTCCTCGCATATACCATCGATTCGGTCGTGAGTCAGGCCGTCCTCGAATCCTTTTGAACGCCAATCGGTGCCGTTTTGAATGTAAACTCCGTCATCACTGCCGGCGTAAATGAGACCGTTGCTTGCCCGGAATAAGACGTTAATTTCGATGGAATCGACCGGTGTGGACTGATAAAGCTGACGGCCGTTCTGAAAAATTCGCAGGCCGTTTTCCGTGCCGAAATAAACCGTATTCTGCGGCAGCGGAAGAATCGCATTCACCTGTCCCTCTATTCCGGCGATGGGTATAATCTTTTTTTCCTGCATCATCAAAACACCGTTGGATGTCCCAAAATATAAAATACCCTTTTCATCATGAGCCACAGACCAAACCATATCGGTTAGCCGTGAGGTGCCGTAATAGACCGGGGTGATACGGCCGTTTTGATATACGCACAATCCTCGATAGGTGCACAAAAATATCTTTTTATTATATTCGTGAATGTGAAAAACGCTGTTATTTAAAAGACCATCCTTTACGGTTAAATATTGCCATTTTCCTTCTTTATAAATATTCAATCCACCGTTAAAAGTGCCCACATACAGCGTTCCGGTACAATCGGCATGGACGGCAACGACATAATTTTTAGACAATCCGGTATCCTCGTCAAAAACCTCGATCTGCGATCTTTTATAAACGCTGATGCCGCCATGGGTTCCGAAATACATGCTGCCGTCTCGTCCCGCCAGGATATCAAAAACCGAATTGCTGGCCAAGCCGTTTTTTTCAGTAATGGATTCGATTTGATTGTCGCGAAGCACCGAAATTCCACCGCCGAAAGTGGCGATAAAAATGACGCCGTCCTGTCGGGGACAGATATCGCTAATCCTGTTGTCTCCAAGGCCATCCTGTTTATCCAGTTGGGTCCATTGGTTTTGCAGGTTTTGAATATACACACCGTTATTCTGGGTTCCAAGATAAAGAGATCCGCGGTCATCTTCATAAATACAGGTTACATCAATATTCTGGGGACACGGAAACGGCTGAGGATTTTCGCTGAGAATAACAATTCCGGCCGACGTACTCACGAGGATATTTCCATCCCGGGTTTGATGGAGACACCGAATTCTGTTGGACGGCAGCCCCTTTTCTGTGGTGATCCACGTGACGGAGTCATTTTTAATACAGCACAGTCCGCGTGTGGCCGTGCCGATATAGAGCGAGCGATCGTTTGCCAATAAAAGGGATTGTACCATTATACCTTCGGAATTCACTCCGATCGGTAGGGTGGAAAAACGTCCGTTCCTAAACACACTCACCCCGTCCATGGTTCCAAAATAGAGGCCGTTATCCGGAGCGGCTGTAATACAAAAAACACCCGGTGACATCAGTCCGTCATGTGTATGAAAACTGGTAAAGTTATTCCCATCCCAGCGGCTGGCACCATCGTAGGTGCCAAACCACAAATACCCAAGTTTATCCTGCTCGACACAAAACACATGGGACTGGCAGAGTCCATCGCGGGAATCGAAGCTTTGCACCTTGATCTGAGCGACAAGTGCGGAACAAGATAGAAAAAGACAAATAAAAAAAAGTTTTCGACACATAGGCGCTTTTAAATGGAAAAAATTAATACGGAATACTTAAAATCAGTAGCGGGTCTTACTAGTGTAATTAATTTTGCGGAATTAGTCAAGTAAAAAAGAGCACGAGGTGTAATATCTCAGTTATGGGTGGAAGGTGCGACGCACCGGCTCTCGACATCTGTCAAAATTTTAAAATTACATATATTTGGCAAAAG
>JAFGEC010000482.1 GCA_016931775.1 Candidatus Zhuqueibacterota bacterium
GTAAAGAATACTTGCCAAACCTTGAAAAAATTCGTGAGATGGGCGTTCAGGAATGGGTTAAATACGAAGAAGAGCGCTGGCGTTGTCTCCGGTGCGGCCTGCCTATGAGTTGGTATGACGCCGAATGCGTCGGATGTGGGGCACCAAGATCCAAGCGCTTGTTTTCGTTGACTGAAAAATAAAATCCAATAACTGTTTCGTCAAAACTTAGCCCATGTGAGTCCGAAAATAGAAGAATACGAAATAATGCAAGAAAAAAATATGGAAACCGCTATACAAAAATTCAGTTAAGAATTAAAACTTTGATTATTTGAGTATAAAGATGCCGCCATGTTTGCCGCGGATCGCTAAAGCGATCCGCTAATTCCATGCGGACACAAAATTCAAATAAACAACTTTCGGGACGCCTGCTTTTGGCTCGCGACCGCTGAAACAGTCGTTATATAGGTGCCACACTCCCCCAGTGTGGAAGGCACGTTTGATCGTAATTATTTATCCTTCCTATCCTCCAGTTCAATCTGTAAGATTTTCGTCTCCTTCAACTTTTCCAACGGAAAAAGATTTCCCCTTTCGTCATACGACCGAAGTTGGCTGTTGGCAATAAAAAAGAATAAATTTTCCACAATAACGCCGGTTGTCGGTATATCGAATAAGGGATGATATGCCTCCAGAAGTTGCTTTGCGACGATTTTTTCCTGGTTTTCGTCGAGATAAAAACGGCTGATTTTGCCCAAATCGGCATTTTGAACGGCTATCAGACTGTTTTTGTAATAATAAAGTCCGTCCCCTGAAAGAAGCGAGCCCGGCGGGTGAGGGAATTCTGTGAAACGCTTTGAGAGTATATCCAGAACACCGATACCGGAACCGGCAACAAACAGCTTTTTGCCATCCGGTGAAATATCGATTCCGTTGGGGGACCGGGGCAGATCGCAAAATTTTTTAATTTCGTCTTCCCCTGCGGAAATATAATAAATCGCAGGCTTTGCCCAATCGGTGACGTACACCGTTCCGGTGGAATCTAAGGTCAGATCGTTCAGAAAATGCCTTTCCTTCGGCGGCAACATATATTTTTTGAGCAATTTTTTCTCGACCAGGTCGTACTTGAACACACCGCTTGTGCCTAACAGCCCTGACGGTAAACCTGCCCGCTGGAAACCGTAACTGGTCACGACCCATAAAATTCGGCGTCCGGCATCCACTTTCATGCCGAGCACGGGAACCAGTCCGTCCTGCCGTGAAACGCGGAAATCCGAGATGTTGCCCCCGGCATCGATTTTTATAATTTTAAATTTTTGCAGACTCCCTAGATAAAAACAACGATCCACCGGATCATAGGTGATACCTTCCGGAATCAGATCTTTTTCGGGAATGGTAAACGCCACCCGGCTTTTTTCCAGGGGGCGTGTTCTGTCACGAATACGGTGTTCGATATCCTGGAAACCTTCAATAGTACGAATCCGGTCAAAATCGCCATCGTGTGTTGCCATTAAAACCAGGTCATCATTATGATCGAGTAAAAAATTTAAAATCTCGATAGCCTGCGCTTCCCGATCCGACAAGGCTGCGGCGCAGGCGAGGTTGTATCGATATAAATAGTTATCCGGATCAATTTCCACCAGTTTTTTGGTAAACCGGTAAAAATCCTGATAATTTTGTACTCCATAAGCACTGGTGCTCAGTTCAAGGTATTTTTTTACGCTGTCTGCTGAATCGGGCTGTGCATATAAGCAGATAGTAGACGGCAGTACAGTAATAGCAATGATAAAAATAATATTTTTCATTCGTTTCCTCGTTCTTTTTGTTTACCGGCCAAAACAATATGAAAAACCAACATAGGGAATAAATGGAAATCCTTCAGTGTTGAAAAGTTCTTTGAGAGTAATCAAAGCAAGATCAGCCGCCAACCGGTCGCCGAAAAAGCGTATCCCGACGGAAAACAGAGAATTCTGGAAATCACCCGTAAACATCCAGTTTTCAGACAATAACTTGACACTGTTGGAAATCTGTGTCTCAGCTCCCACCATCAAAATGGGATTGTTACTTTTCCATGCAAAAACCGGTATACCGGCGCCGACAGTAATAGCTTTTTGTATGTTCCCGTAGGTCATTACAGTAAAACACAAATCCACCGGGTCTTCATCCGGCACGAATAAGACAAGAACACCCGTACCTAAACTAAGGTTGTTTGTCAAATCAAACGCAACCTTGGGTGCGAAAGAAAATAATTGAGTATCCAGACCCGGTAAAATGGACATCCCTCCGCTCAAAGCGATATTTTCCGTGAGACCGTAACCCAAAGTGGGGAAAAAGATATAATAATCAGCAAAATATCCGGTACCCTTTTTTAGTTTCCTGGCCGTCGGTGCAAAGAACAATCTCGATGTATTTGGATCCGTCCGATAAAATCCTACTCCCGAGACAACAGGCGCTTTTTCGATCACCTTTTGGATTTGATAGGCGGGAATAGGTAAAAGCAGGCCGCCCGTTGTTCTGACAAACAAAGTATCATGCCGTGCCCGGGTCAAATCCCCCATTATCCGGTTTCCGTCACGAAGCTGCAGCTCCCTGTAAACGGATTGTTCCTCAGGGAACATTTGCAAAAGAGGGAAAAGCGGCGTTTTAGACTCGCCAGCCTTCTCTGCGATCCGCCGTGTCAGTTCTTCACGCAGTTTTGTCAGCCGTTCCTCAGATATTGTGGAAATATAGATTTGTGCGCCCAACTCGGTATTTCTGAGAACGTAGAACTGGTATTTGGAACCATCCACCAGAAGAAAACCGGCAGAACAAAAACCGGGAATGTCTCCGTATATTGTGTAAAGCGAATTTTCTTCTACATCGATCATTTCGCCGATGACGGGGTCAAGTTCGTGGATGACGACATTCAATTGATTGCTAAAAACGACATCGCCGGTGTACAGTACGCACACTATTGCGAACATAAAAAGCATTTTTTTCATATTATACCCCTTTTTTTATCAAAGCATTCGATTTAACTTTAGAGTACACCAAGGAAGTCGAAAAAGTTACGAGCCGCTGTTTTTATCATAAAGCCGGTATAATGCCTGCGTTCCCATGTTCTCACCGCCCTCTTTTGCCAGCTTTTTATACATGGAGAGTGCCAAACGCAATCCCGGCACTTCCATAACGAGGTTTTCGGCGGATTCCAGTGCAATGGACATGTCCTTGATAAAATGTTTGACAAAAAAACCGGGATCAAAATTACCCTCGATCATCCGGGGACCCAAATTGCTCAGCGACCAGCTTCCTGCGGCGCCGCTTTCGATGCTTTTCAAAACCGTCCTCTGATTCAATCCGGCCTTTTTCGTATAGGCAAGTGCTTCGCATACACCCAGCATACCGGCTGCAATAGCGATCTGGTTGGCCATTTTGGTGTGCTGTCCGCTGCCGGCCGGCCCTTGATAAACAATGTTCTTGCCCATTGCGCGCAAAACAGGCAGTACATTGGCAAAAGCCTGGGCATCACCACCCACCATTACAGACAACCGCGCCTCACGTGCGCCGATATCACCGCCGGATACCGGTGCATCTAAAGCCATGGCACCTTTTTTCTGTGCCTCGCTGCTGATGCGCACGGCGAGTTCCGGACTGGATGTGGTCATGTCTATTAAATAAGCGCCCTGCCGGCAATTGGCAATAATTCCATCTTGGCCGAAATAGGTACTCTCCACATCAGCGGGATATCCGACGATTGTGATAATGACATCGGAATTTTGCGCCACTTCTTTCACTGAATTGCACCATTTTGCACCGCGAGCCAGTAGTTCACCAGCCTTGGAAGCGGTTCGTGTAAAAACATTCATCGAATAACCGGTTGATAACAGATGACCGGCCATGCTTTTCCCCATAACCCCTATGCCGATAAAACCGATTGTTTGCTTCACACTAAATTCCTCATCTTTATGTTTACCTAAGCAATACCATTTTTTTTCGCGCGCTGTAGGTTCCGGAAAGGCCGCCGCACTCGAATGTATAAATATACATTCCGGCGGCGACGATAAAGCCTGAATCGTTACGTCCATCCCACCGAATTCTAAAGGTGCCTGTCGATTGACGGGCATGGAACAACGTCCGCACCTTGTGGCCCAAAATATTGTAAATATTTATTTGAACATTGGCCGGTTCGCGCAGATTATAGCAAATATATGTATCCGGATTAAAAGGATTTGGATAGTTTTGAAATAATTCAAAATGAGTGGGTATTGTTAAACTTTGATCAACACCGTTTGCAAAAGGCAATACCGGCTTCAATGTTGAACCGGCTATCCAGTCGGCATTGCTGCCGCCGTATTCATACGCACCAGCATCCGGTTTGCCGTCCAATACATCATCAGTGATACCCGGAATCAAAATTCCACCGACAGGTCCATTACCTCCTCCGGTGTTCGCAGGTGGAATCAGGACACAATCGTCAATGTACATATCGGGCAGGACCTTATCGTTATCTGTGGTCATCAGCTCGAAAACCGCTTCCTGGAGTTGTCCTTGCCAGGAGAGTTCAGAGGAATAAGATAATTTACGCCATTCCGTACTGCTTAAGGGCTGCCGTGTACCGGGATAGGAATCGCCAATTTGATCGACAAGCTTGAATCGAAGATAGCCGTTTGTTGAACCGGAAGCCAACATAACCCAGGCCTCGATGACATACCGGCCGGGCCCGCGGGCTTTTAAAATTTCCGTGACCGTTTGCCTGGCCCCCTCCCAGTATTCATGCCGGTTCGAGGCAAGAGCGGCAAAAGAACCCGAGTGTACCGGAGAACTGATTTGAGTTAAATCCGCTCCGGCGCCCGACCAGCCGCCGGTTCCACTCTCGAATCCCCCGTTGATAAATTCGGGAACGTATTGGTAATCATCCCGGGCCGGTGAAACGGCCTGCAGCCGGAAATCACCATTTGCCGCATCGACAAATTTTGGATCGGAAACGGTCAGGTTGTTGCTGACATCGGTACCGAACCAGTCACTGGAATTGGACAAATTGTTATATACGATCTGTCCCTCCAGTATATTGCCGCCGCCTCCTCCCATTGCCTTACTGCAATTCCAGAATGTATTATTGTAAATTTCATGAAATTGAGCATCAAGATTTGTTTGCAGCGCCAGATCATCGGTATTCCATACCACATTATGGTGGACGATAAAATTGCTGGAACCGTTATCAAGATAAATCCCGGCGGTATGTGCTTTTGTCACCACATCGTGCACCCAGTTGTGGTGAATCACCGTACCGGCTCCGTCTGTCTGCCAGCAATAAGTGGCCCCCAGATCCGTACAGATCAATCCGCAATCATAGATATCATTGTATTCTATCCGAAGATTTTTCGATTTTCGATGCACCAATCCGCTGCGTGCGGCGCGGTACAGACTGTTACCTTTAATGATATGGTCCTGACCGCTGGTATGAACTGCGGCATTGTCCGTGCACAGCCAGTCGACGTCGTGAACGAGACAGTTCTCAACCGTATTGCCGGTGCCGTAAACGCTGATACCATCGCCCCAGGAATAGGCAATGCGGCATGATCTGATCTTATTCGCGGACCCGCCTAACTTTACCCCGGCCCCCGTACCGTTCTGCGGATCTTCGGTGTGTGCCCAGGAATCGGCATCATAAAATGGAACAGGGAAAAAGATATTACAATTTTCAATCGAGCAATTCTCGGCGTTGTGAAGGTTGATATTGGCTGCAAAAAAATTAATACCATGGATTTGTATATTTTTTTTACCGGTAAGATCCGCACCCCACTGACGGACCCGAACCTGTACATCCAGATCACGATTGGTAGGCGGGTAGAAATACAGAATTTTATCCTTATCGTGATAAAACCATTCCTTTTCCCGGTCCAATGCGTCCAACACACCGTAAATGAAATAATCGGAGCCGGGCTCCGGTTGATACGCATAACTGATCTCACCGGGAAAGACAAATTTTATCAAAGGCCCGATATGCTCTTCGATGACGGCATGGAACGACACCCACTTGGCGCCTGTCAACAACCACAGGTCGGCACCGGTCCAGTCCAAGTCGCCCTGGTCCAGCGACGGATCGTAAATCTCGGATAACAGTGGTTGTTCCCGTGGAACAGCATTCACGGCCCGGCCTAATTTGGGAGCAAGCAGATCATCATTGTCCAGATTGGGGAACCTGGCAACGTCCATTCTTATCCAGTCATGGAACACTTGACTGATACTTCCCAAATCGGATACATCGGCTTTGACAATTCCGTTTTTGTACGGCTGCCAGCGATGTTTCGGAACGGTTGCCGTACCGGTAACATAGACATTTTCACTGTTATAGGCCGTAAATTTCACCGGCATTCCGGCCGTCCCCGAATTTGCCGGTTTTATTTGTTCACCATAAATCCCACCACGGATATAACAAACATCGCCGGGCTGTAAAACGGATGCGGCTTTGGATATTGTGGCAAAAGGTGCTTCGAAAGTGCCCGGATTGTTGTCCGCACCCAAAGGTGGTGAAACAACATAAAAATCAGCAGCATATAAGAAAACTGAACAGAGAAACAATCCCCCAAAGATCATTTTTTTCACGGTTATTCCTCTCATAAAATTGTTCTCGAAACAGGGGCTGATGTTTTATGATCGGTATCCAAACTTATCAGGTTTGCGGCTTCGAAGGAACCGCAAACTGACATATACGCCAGTTCACTGATAAGTATAAAAAATATATCGAAATATCTCTGAACATCCACCCCGATTTTTTTGAGGAGTGGATGAAAAAGATAAACGACGGAAAAGTACATTAATATAAATTATTTTTTCATTAAAACAAAAGGTTTGTGAGAAAATTGAAATAACGTTTGCCGCACCGAGTGAACATTTGTAAAAATATGAATAAATTTTATAAAACATCTGTTTATATTGAATAGAACTAAATAATGAAATCCGGAGTGATAAAAATTAGCTACCTCAACAGCATAGAAACAGCCAATCTATTAGGCGTGAATGTTTCAACCGTAAAAAGATGGACAGACGACGGCAAGTTAAAATGCCAAAAAACGGCCGGTGGGCACAGGAAATTCAGTATGGTGCACATCTCGGATTTTGTTCAGCGAAATTTTAACGGTCTGGTATTTTCCAATATCTTTCCGGATGGATCTGCCGGTGATATTAAAATCCAATTTAGGATCATCAAGCAGGATTTCGGCTATCTGAAGTCTTTCCTTTCAGGGCAGATTTTACATGCAAAACAATTTCGTTTTGAGAACGTATTGAAAGGATTGTATCTCACCGGACAGCCTCTGCATAAAATCTATGATGCTCTGGTGACACCGCTTCTACAAGAGATCGGAACAATGTGGGAGAAGGGGGAAATTACGGTTCTTCAGGAACATATCACCTCTCAATACATCAAGGACAGTCTGGAGAGATTACAAGGTATCGTACAAAACCCGGCCCGTTCCCTTGGACCGGTTTTTTTATTCAATCCGGAAAATGAGCTCCATGATATCGCCCTAAAAATGACCGATCACATTCTTCGTCACCGTGGTTTCGACACACTTTTCAGCGGACAGGTTTCACCCGCAATGGAGATCGAAGAAATGATCCGGAATATTAAGCCGGTTCGAATTTATGTCGGAGTAACTTTTGTGCAGGATAAACAAAAACTTGAGAATGATTTGAATTATTTAATTCATCTGGCAGATAAATACCGTATAAAGGTATACGCAGGAGGGCAGGGATTGGATAGACTTGAACTTGGATATTTTAAACGGCTGTATAATTTCGAACAGGTCAGTTTGATATAAACACATTATACAAAAATAATCTTCAAATGCTAAAAGGTATCGAATAATAGAAAAAAATAAAAACGCAAAGCACTCAGAGGGGAACAAGAATTAAAAACAATGCATGAGAATGAAATATCAGAGAGAATATTCGGAGCTGCTATTGAAGTACATCCTATATTAAGCAGCTTTAGGACTGTGGATATAACCTTGTCTTATTACATATTTTCCAAGAGATTTTTGCAATATTCGTCGTGCACGGAACAATCGAGACATGACCGTACCAAGCGGAACATGAATCATATCGGCGATTTCCTTATACGGCAGCCCGTAGACATCGGCCAATAACACGATCTTGCGAAATTTATCGCCCAGATTATCCAATGCCCTGGTTATTGTATCGTCAAAAACCTCGGCATAATCTTTATCAAAATAAATATCAGATTGTTCCCATATAACATTGGTCGCATTTTGTTCCACAGCCACCGTCACGGTTTCAATATCCACCCTGGTAGGACGTTTTTTCGTTTTACGGTAATTGTTGATAAAAGTATTGGTAAGAATGGTATTCAGCCACGCATTAAAATTGGTTCCCTGCTCGAATCTGTCAAAAGCTTTATAAGCTCTGTAATATGCTTCCTGAACGAGGTCTTCAGCATCCTGAGTATTTCGTGTCATTCGAAGTGCACGGCTATATATAATATCCATACTCTTATTTGCCAACTCTTGAAATTTTTCCTTGTTTGTCATCATGATCTCCTCCGACTTTTATATTTAGGCGATTTGAGCGTTTTATCCTAAAACAAAAATAACTTGTTTTTATTCCCGCATATTGAACAAATCGTGCTATTTCATTTATTTTTCCATCATTTTGTTTTTCTTCTTTTATCTATTATTTAGATGAAGTTAAAAAGAAAAAGTTTCTATTGGATTTGGCAAAGTACTGTGAACAAAGGCCGAAAAATTATTCATTTTTGAAACCTTTTGAGCTATATTTCGTAATTTTGAAAAGTTATGAGCGGTAAAAAAACAAAAACAATTTCTCTCAATCTTTATTAACGGGAAAAGTCCCGAATAAGGAAAATTATCACGGAAACCGTGAAACAACCGTTGTTCGCTATGGGTAGCCGCTGAAAATGGCAGGTAAAAACGGCAGCCCAAAAACACGATACCTTTACCACAATTCATTTTATATCGAGTTCTGTTTCTTTTAAATTATCTGTTAAAAAGAAGAAAGGACAATTATGCGAAGAATATTCATCTGCTTTTTAATTCTGATGAGCACAGTGTTTGCTTTCGGCCAGAGTGGCCCGACCGGTTCCATCAGCGGGTTTGTCTACGACCGGGATACCGGCGAAGGCCTCGTCAGCGCCAACGTGTTTATTAAAGAATCTTATCTCGGCTCATCCACCAATGTCAACGGTTATTATTCACTGCCCCGCATACCGGTGGGAGAATACACCGTCATGTGTCAATTTATCGGTTATGGTGTTTTTTCAAAAACCGTCAAGGTAACGGCAAAATCAAATACGGAACTCAACATACACCTGGAACCCACCACCATTGAAACCCAGGAAATTTCCGTGGTAGCGGACTCGGTTCGCACGAGCGTCAAGTTGTACCGCAAACCTATTTCGAAAATCAGCCTCAGCCCCAGGGAAATCGAACGGGCACCCCAGGTGGTTGAATCGGATTTGCTGCGTTCCCTGCAAACCATGCCGGGTATTGCGACGGTATCTGATTTTTCATCGGAACTTTATGTGCGCGGCGGTACCCCCGATCAAAACCTGTATCTCATCGACGGAACCGATGTGTATAATCCCGAACACCTGTTCGGACTATTTTCCACTTTTAATACCGACGCTATTAAAAACGTTGAAATTTCAAAAGGCGGATTTGGTGCTGCTTACGGCGGACGACTGTCATCGGTACTGGATGTCACGAATCTCGACGGCAACCGCCGGGAATATAAATCCAAAACATCCATCAGTCTGTTGTCGGCCAAGACCACCATGCAGGTACCCATCGGCAAGATCGGATCATTATCCGGTTCGATCCGCAGAACCTATTTTGATCAAACCATTGCCAAATCAAGTGCCTTAAAGGATGAAAATATTCCGGATTATTACTTTTACGACGGACATATCAAAGCCTACTTTGACCTGGCGCAAAGCGATAAACTCACAATCAGCACGTATAAGGGTTATGATGATATGGATTTCAAAATGGACAAGGACAATCCGGATTCGGAAAGCATGTTTTACGACTGGGGAAACACAACAGTAAGTGTCAGGTGGACGCATATCTTTTCTCCCATGTTGTTCGGCAATTTCTGGGTGACGTCCAGCAGTTTCGACTCGTACTGGAAGTTTACAGACATGGACGAAGAAAACGACATGGATGACCGCACCGTCAAGGGCAATCTGGAATATTTTTATTCCCAAAAGTTGAATGTGAAAGCGGGTTTTGAATACAAGTCGCTGCGCGCGGTTTACAACTCTAAATTTCCGGGTGGCGAGGTTCAGATCGATCAAAAGCCGCAACATTTCGCCTCCTATGTTCAATCCGAGTGGCGCCCCTCCCCGCTTTTGGAGTTCCAGACCGGATTGCGCTTTAACTCTTGCAAAAACCGTGGTAAAACATGGTGGGACCTGGATCCCCGCATCGCCGCCAAGTACCGCCTGACCGATAAAATGAGTCTCAAGGGCGCGTACGGCCGCTACCACCAATACCTGTTCCGTGTTCCCCGGGCTTTTATCGCCGATATATGGGGCAGCTCCGATGAATATTATAATGATGCAAAATCCGCCCATTACATCATCGGCTTGCAGCGGGAAGTTTCCCGGAATTATGAATTTGAAATCGAAGGTTATTACAAATCCTACCGCAACCTGTACTATTACGATCCCTTCTTTTACACCGAACTGAAGGTCAAACATTACAACAGCAAAGGCGAACCGTTGTACCTGGATACGGAAAACATCTGGGACCTGGGCGATGCCTATTCATACGGTTTGGAGCTGTTGCTGCGCAAGGACACCGGCGCCGTCACCGGCTGGCTGGCGTATACACTGGGACGCACCATGTACCAGGTTGACGGACTCAACCAGAACAAGTATTTCCCGCCCCGGCACGACCGGACATCGACATTTAACGTCGTGGGTACGATGGACATTAAAAACGCTTTTCGGAAACTGTATGGAAAACCCTACGTCGACGACAGGGCCAGTTGGAGAATCGGGCTCAATTTGACCTATGCTTCGGGACAGCCGATTACCCTGCCGGCGTCTTTTTCTGTCACCCGAAATGCACCGGACCAGGATTTCCTGCATGCGCCGGATATGATTCCTGCGGAAAGAAACAGTTACAGATTACCACCCTATATCCGGCTGGATTTAAGCGTGACCTACAGCAAAAAATTTCGCGGCTGGACGCTGGAACCGTTTCTACAAATTTATAATGCCACCAACCGCCGCAACGTCTGGTTTATCAGTTACGATCAAACTTTTGAAACCAATCCCCTGCGGATCAATCAGGAAATCGACGCAACCGGTATGCTGCCTATTTTACCGTCAATTGGTGTGAACATTATATTCTAAGAGAGGTGAATCGTGAAAAAAGCACTTTTAATCATATTCTTTATCGTTTTGCTTGCCGGATGCGGCAAGGTGCCCGTGGATGTCGGCAACGGCGACTATGAGCCGAAAATAGTGGTTGATGCGTATATTATCGCAGGACAACCGCTTCAGGATATCCGAATTACCCGCAACTTTCCGCTGAACCAGGATATCGACCTGACGACATACTATATCACCGATGCTGATGCGTCCGTTACCGATGTTGCAGCGAAAAAAACTTACAAGCTGGTATTTAATCCGTTGGCCATGTCTTACGAATATCCGAGTACGGATATGGTTGTCGAATACGGCAAAACATACCGGCTGGATGTCGACGCCAATGTCGCCGGAAAGGCCCTGTCGACATCCAGCACCACAACGGTGCCGCCGGAGGGTTTCGCTATCGATCAAAATCAGTCAGGCCCATTGGAGTTAAAATATCGTGCCAAGAATGAAAACGGCGACCTTGTACAGTCAAAGGTCTATTTCAACCTTTCTCCCGGGATCGATTCATACCTCACGGCGATCACCGCACTGGAGGCGTCGGAAGAAACCTTTATCGAAGCCAATGCGTTCGGTTTCCCCAAAGATATGCTCAGTGAGGACAATCATCTGGCGGAACTCAGCCACCAGAACATGTGGACACAAACACGCAGTGATGCGGAAGGTCTGGCCAAGATGGAGATCGAGTGGTTTACCATCTGGTTTTACGGCCGGTACCGGATCACCATCTATGCGGCGGATAAAAATTTCACCGATTTTGCCCTGACCCACAGAATGGTCCAGGACATGGACGGCAACCTGCTGGAACCCAAATTTCACTTTGAAGGCGACGGCACCGGCGTGTTCGGTTCCGCTGTGGCGGATACGATTTACGTGACGATAATAAAATAGGCAGATGAAACATTTATTGGGCTAAATATTTATATACCAATCAATTCCGTGCTTTCTGTGATTTCCGTGCTTTCTGTGCTTTCTGTGATTTCCGTGCTTTCTGTGATTTCCGTGGTTTCTGTGGTTTCCGTGGTATAAAACTTACCGCTGAAATCACGGAAGGCACGGATAGACTTTTAATAAATATCATCCATGAAAACGATCAAGTCGGGACAGTTATAACGTTTTTTTCACTGGCGCGAACATCGGAAACAAGATATTGGCTGCAATAATCTATTCATTTTTCTCTTTTCAATTCAAGTCACGGTTCACGACCTGCGCAAAAATTCATTAGCAAATTATTGAAACTGCCCAAAACAATCTTTCCGCAACCGCAGACAGAGATACCGTCTCTTTAAATAACGGTTCCGGGAGATGAAGCAACGGTTCCGGGAAACAAAGCATTCATTCCAGAGCAGGAAGCAACGGATCCGGCGCTTCCCCGGGAAAAAACCATAGTTAATAGACGACCTTGTTTGCACAGGAGGGTATAATAGACAGAATTTTTTTTCTATTAAAGCTCTTTTTGTTTGCCAAACGCAGAAATCAAATTCCTGTTATGAAATATCGTCACTTTAGCCAACAAAATGGGAAATTAAAATACGGGGTTCAGGTGAATCCTTCATTAAACATAAAAAAGCCATTTTATTGAAATAAAGTCGCTATATTATTCTGATAAATTTGGAGTTTATTATTGCCGAATTCAGCTTGAACCGGATCATTACTCCGTAAAAAGCGCCTTTTAAAAAGGTGTTTAATATGCACCCAATGATACATTCAAAGGGCAATTTGACTTAAATAATCAAACCGGGTAAGGGCCGGTTTTACTCCGGCCTTCCCCACTCAACCTCGTTAGATGTTTCTGTTCGTCGATCCCGGCCTGCCAGCGCCGCCGGCCGTTATCCCAGGAACGTTCCTTTGCTTCTTATCAGGAATATCAGTTAAACAAATTATTCATGTCCGCATTCGGTCATATTGTAAAGCTTGGCGGCATCTAGGACGACTGGATGCCCGACACCTCGGGCATGACATTTCTTTTATGCCTGAACATACGATTATTGTGATGTTAAACACGATTTTCGTGCTATTCTACACCTACTGCGCGGACTTGTTTTTGCTGTAATGAATATATTTCCCGGTAAAAGTCAGGATGAGGGCTCACATGGTTCCATATAAATTTTTTGCAGCACTCCCTGAAAATTAAGCAAGACCTCTGTATTCCAAAATCTCAATATTCGGAATCCTTGATTTGTTAACCACTGATCACGATGTCGGTCAGACTCCGTTTGATTAAAATGTTGCCCGCCATCCACTTCAATGATGATCTTTTTCTCATGGCAGACAAAATCGACAATATAATGTCCTATGGGGACTCTGGCGGCGGAAATGGAGTCCCAGGCAATTATGGTTGCGCAA
>JAFGEC010000483.1 GCA_016931775.1 Candidatus Zhuqueibacterota bacterium
CCATTTGCCAAATTTATATGATTTTAATATTTGTAAGGATGTCGAGAGCCGGTGCGTCGCACCTTCCACCCATAACTGAGATATTACGCCAGGTATGCCCCTAAAATTATATTTATATTGATAAACACACCGAAACAATCCACCATGCTTCCACGCTGCAGTTTTATACTTTTCCCTCGCGCAGCAGCGCAGAGATACAAGCCGGTAGATTGCGCTATTTTTCTATCTTGATTATTTGGTTATCCCCCTTTTATATTCTAATACTCAAGCGAGTACTCCCCCTACAATCGCACCGATCAACAACGGGCCCACGTGTGAGATTGCCAAAACAAAACCGCCTGCGCCCGCTACGGCGCCAATAATCGGCAATCCACTGAGGATAGTGGCCAAAAAGAAAAGAACGGCGCCAAATAAAATACCCGGCAAAAATACCGCCATGATGGCCGGTCCCACACCACCGGCTTTTTTCCCGCCGACCACGCCGGCAAGCAAAGGGCCTATAACCGGGGCCCAAAACAATAACAGCGACAGTACCAGCATCCAGATCATGCCGCTTACGACACTTCCGTGTTTTTCACTCATATTTACCTCCGGTTATGCATATTATATAATTTATAAAGTGTCGAATAAAAAAACAACAAAAATGTGTTACAGGGTGTAAAACCGCAGTCTCGGGTGGGACAGAATCGGTGCAGATTGACAACTAAACGTCGTACACGTCCCGCAATACGGATTGCCGTCAACCTTTAGAAACACTTGTTGAAATTTAATAACTTACAGACTTGATGAATTACCGATATTTTTCTGGTTATGTAATTTATTAAATAATTGTTATGATTATGACTGAATGAACAGGATCATCATGATGGCTCTATTGGAAAAACAATCAGAAATAAAAATCTAAATTGATCATATCCAGTGCATCCTGTTGTCCAGTCAAACAAATATAATTAATTTATAAACAAATATATTGTATGGTCTAGCATTATCTATGACAACTGGATGCCCGCTTCCGCGGGCATGACATTCCGTTTTTTACTGTAATAAATGTACAAGGTGATATCAACCACGATTTTTATTGTATTGTGCTGCAGCTTGTTTCACAGGAAAGCGTAAAATTAATCCAGAGCGAAGAAGTAAATTGTTATCAAAATAACGTACTTGACTTTTCTGTTGTTATGTCGTAATTTTTGATGTGTTTTCAGTCAATGCAGGATTCCTGTACAGCTTTTAAAGCGCACCGGATATACGACAAATCCCAATAATACGAAATATCCATTTTTTGAATTAAAAGAAAAATACACTCCGACTGGTAAAAAACAACGATTTAGCGGACAACAAATTGCTAAAAATTAAAAAGACTATTTTCCACTTTATGGCTGTATTACTGGGTTTAATTTTTGCCTTTCTGGTGAGCGAACTGATCGTTCGTCTGTTTTTCCCCATGCCGGAAGAGATGACATGGTTGATTCCCGACGGCCGCTACGGTCACGTACTGAAACCCGACTTTCGCGGTGATTACCGGTTTCCCCGTTCGAACCTTACAATGCGCGTCGAGATCAACAGCATGGGATTACGTGACACAGAGATTAACAGCGCGTTACTGGCCGATACAACAGTGACAAAAATATTGTTACTGGGTGATTCTTTTGTCTTTGCTCACGGATTAAACCGGGAGGATGGTTTTGATTCGGCGCTGGAGCGATTGTTCACTGCCGCCGGTCGCAGAACCCTGGTCATCAACGCGGGTATAAGCGGGTGGGGAACGGCACAATCCCTTTTGTATGCCCGTGATTCTTTTGCCCGGCTACAGCCTGATATCGTGGTTTATACATTCTGCGGCAACGATCCCACAGACGATGTCCGTTTTCTCAGCGGTCGATTTGACACACAAAAAGGTTCATTTTATTTTTCCGGTAAAATATTTCTGCGTAAAAAATCCCAATTCTTTCGATTTTTACTCGTCAAATTCCAGGTTTTATCTCACAGAATACGTATGCTGAAAAAAGCCCGAGGGGAAAACAGTGTAAAACATGATGCACAAAGTGGCGTTTTCATTTCACAACAGGACTGGAGACGTACATCGAAGCTTATAAAGACATTTCAGCAGGACTTTTTGGCTTTTAACCCTGAAGGCCTTTTACTCATTCTTGCAACCGATCCTCAAAATCCGGATATTCAAACACATCTCTTATCTCTTGACGATGGGAATACTCTGTTTTACATCGATCTAAATCCTGCGGTCCGGGATATACCTGAAGCGGAAAGGACTTTGCCCTACGACGGCCATTGGAGCCGGTTAATGCACCAGTTAGCGGCGGAAAATGTGTTTGATTTTTTAAAGGAAAGAGAAAAAAGATAACTATTCGATCTGCTTGAGACGCTCACGCAGGTTTTGCGGATCTTGGAAATTCGGCCGCAAATTCTCAAGCACTTGAATGGATTCCGCTGCCTTTTGTTTATTCTTTTGATGAATATAGGCATTACACAGGTTATAAGACGTTTCAAAATCCTGCGGGTCCTTTTGAACAGCTTCGGCCAAATATACGACAGCCTCATCAACAAGGCCGTTTTTCAGTTTGAGCAAGCCAATCCACTTGAGAGTAACCGCCGTTTCTTTCATTTCGTTGGCCTTTTCAAAAAGCGCCAATGCTTTTAAATACTCTTTGTCATTAATATAAGAAGAGGCTTTTTTTACCAGCGCAGCAAACAGTACCTCGGAGGATTGATCAATTCTTGACCGCAGAAGCTGGGGCTGTTCTTTTTCCAGACGTTCCCGGATAGGATCGGCTTTTAAATCATTACCCTCCAGTTCGTAGGATTTCATCAGATTAAGCAGGAGTTGATAATCATCGGGTGTCGTGGATCGCGCCCTTTCCAGAAATGGAATGGCTTCATGATATCTACCCGCCACAGCTAAAAGCTGGCCGGTCCATTTATCCGTAAACGGTGTGTGCCCGTAACGGTTGGAGATCAGGAGTACCTGGAGCGCTTCAGTGTACTGCTCCAGGCGAATCAAATTTTCGACCGCACCTTTATAAAAATCCAGTTCAAAGGGAATACAATAATACGCGGCCTTGTATTCTTTAAACGCTTTTTCATACTCTCGCTGATCCTCATAATAACGCGCCAGCTCTGCGTGACCGGAAACGACACTATAATGTGAATCCGTCAGAATACGAACCGCCAGTGATTCCGCCTTGGTTGCGGGAAAATAATTTTGCAGGGACGTATTCGGAACACCTTTTGGTTGAAACGGCCAGCTGCCTTTGAGATATCGGATACTGATATTCGCCGCCAGGGTATCGATTTCCGTTATTCCCCAATCCTTCTTATATTGCTCCATTGGCTTTATTCTACCGGTGTCCCAATTTACAGCAATAAAATTGTGCTGCTGCATGGTTTCAAAAAATCCATCCGCCATCACCCAATAGCCGTCAATGTTGGGATGTAAATGTTCCAAAATCAACTCATTACCGACAAGTCCGTTTCCGGCATACTGCTCGAACAGTGATTTCATGGGAACGACGGGCGCATCGAATTCATCTGCAATTTTATGGATGATCTCATTCATCTCTTCAGATGCCCGGAATCGCAGCGCATCCAGGTCTTTGGCCAGGGTGAGTGCAACTTTTGCATCTTTGTAATCACCCTGTTTTTCCAATTGTTTACCGATTTTATAAGCCCTTTCCGCCGTCGGAAATGTATCCGCTTTAACGGAAACAAACGGTGGCTGATCTTTGATATTACAGATCAATTCGCTGATGATAACCGGCACATTCTTTTTTTGCGCCTTGGTAAATATTTTTCTCAGGTTGGTTTCATATTGCGTCATCCCCTGTTCGTAAAGCGGGCTTTTATACGGAATGGTTTGTTCTTTAACGATACGATCCATCAAAGTTTTTGTTGGGTCGATATCGGTCCCGCCGGTTGTTATTTTTTGCACACCGTGGCGCAGAGAGCCCACAATATCACGGATCAGCAGGAATATTTTCAGCCGGAGCAGTTTTAAATAAGTATAAACCAGC
>JAFGEC010000484.1 GCA_016931775.1 Candidatus Zhuqueibacterota bacterium
AAAATCTTGGTGAAACTCTTCTTTTCTTTATTTAATCCGATTGTGTTCACACTATATAAAATTATCTCCCTCTTCTGCTGCACCTTTAGCGATTTCTTTTTTACCGTTTTATCCGTCATTTTTACAATTCCCTTTCAAAACGACTGATTCTCACATTCCTCATTTGCTTACTGTTTAGTTTCACTGTTCATTGTTCACTGTTCATTGTTCACTGTTCACTGTTTTTTACCCAAGGGTAAAAGTGTAAAAGCGCCTAAATCTAACGAGAGTCCTGGAGACAACGAAAACCCACAAGGAAGTTCCAGCTAGCGGGATACCCGAAGTCGCGGTACGCCGAGCGCAGGCTGTTCACACTGTTGTCGCCCCAGGAGCCGCCGCGAACCACCCGGCTGTTCTTATAACGCTCGTGCCATGAATCGGTCCACTCCCACACGTTGCCGGAAAGGTCAAAAAGGCCGAAACCGCTGACACTATCTTTGTAAACCGAATTGATCCGGCTGGTTCCATATGTCAGCCCCTTCCCGTAATCATTCCATGAATCCCATCTCGGCACATCCGGATTCCAGTCACCGAATGCCCAGGCATCACCGCGCGGCCCGCGGGCCGCGTGTTCCCATTCGTCTTCCGTCGGCAGGCGAAAAGGACGGCCAGCGTTCAGGAATTGACTCAGCCACCGGCAGTACGCTTCGGCCTCGTAAAACGTCACCCCCACCACCGGCTGCAGGGGATGGTTGAACCGGCGGTCGTTCCAGAACTCTGGCTGTTTTATTTTTTTACGACGTAAAAAATTTGATCCGTCGGTACTCCAATAATTTTTCTCTATATAGCCGCCGTTTTTCATAAAAATTTCATATTCACGGTTGGTAACCGGGAAAACGGACATGTAAAAGCCCCCCACCGTCACAGCCTTTTTACTTTCACCCATTTCAAATGAGCCGCCAGGTACAAATATCATATTGGGCGGCATGTCCTTTCCGTTTATTTTGAAGCTTTTTCCTCTGGCCGAAAAAGTATACGGCAAATTCTTTTCCAGCATTTCCGGCGGAATAATCCAGGTATTCCTGACCGTTTCCAGCGTCTCCGGTGTTCCGATTTTTTCCAGCGCCAGAAGCGCGCTGTAGCGTACGTTGGCGCTGGGATCCGGCTTGCGCAATATACCGGTCAACAAATCGATCGTTTCCGTCAATTTGTTCTCATCCACCTGAGGCAGCACCAGCCGTTCCACCGCCGTCCGGCGAATTTTCCAGTTTAGTTTTTCCGGATCCAGATCGTTCCAGTCTAAATGCGCCGCTTCCGGGATCATACGGACGGCCAGATCGACCTTGTTTGCCCTGCCCAGCTCGTTGATCAGCTTGGTGGCGTTTTTTTGTTTTCCCGCATAAAGACAGATGGTTTCGGTCCAGAACGGGTCTTTGGATAATTTTTGCAGAATTTTCTGTAATCCCGTCTTACTTTTATGCAAAAAACCGGCGGCAAAATATTCCTGAAAGCTGCGGTGCGGAAAGCAGTAATAATCCGCACCGGCCGGCAGCAGCAGGCCGTTGGCTTCAACCAACTCGTGTAAAAACGCTCCGGCACGGCCGGGATCGATTACTTTTGCCACCTCCGGTCGTGATTCCAGTTCCCGGCGAATCAGATCCCGCAGTTTTTCACCGGAAAACCATTCGCGTTCGTCGGCGTCAGCAGACGTAAAAAAGTGATAGGCAAACCGGCGCAGTACCTGCAATTTAAAATCGCTAAAATCTCCGTACTTTTGTTGGATTCGCCGCTTGAGCAGTTCGTTCACACAACGTTCGTATAACGCGCCGCGCCCTTCGGGCAGAGGGCTTTCCTCTTTTTCATTGTCCCGGTATTTTTCATAAACATAGCAGATCAATCCCAGCAG
Organism: Candidatus Zhuqueibacterota bacterium; assembly: GCA_016931775.1. Classification (GTDB taxonomy): domain Bacteria; phylum Zhuqueibacterota; class Zhuqueibacteria; order Residuimicrobiales; family JAFGEC01; genus JAFGEC01. The sequence continues at coordinate 1,886 of JAFGEC010000484.1, forward strand.
CAGCGGCACCTCGGCCAGATCGCGCAGGCGTGGGCGGCCTTCCACAAGCACGGAAAGATGTTCTGCTGAGGATTTTTTTTCGCGAAAATAGTTATCCATAAATAACCGGCGCTCGTCCTTGTTAAAGGGATTGATGCAAAAAACCTTCCAAAAGTCCCGGCTTAGAACGGCTTTGTAGCCTGCCCGCCGGCAGCTGAGCAGAACAGTATTTTTGTCAAAGGAGAGCAGCTGGAGTGTTTCACATACTCTGGTAAGGTCCTCCATCCCGACTTCATCCAGGCCGTCCAGCAAAAACAGCAGGCTGCCGTCCTGCCAGTATTTTTTCAGAGATTGTTTGAGAGACGGCAAAAGTTCCGGATCGTAGATGGAGGATTCCTTTTCCAGAGATTGAACCAAAGCATCGACCGGATCACACAATCCGCATTTCACCCAGTCATAAATCCTGAGATAGACCGGCAGCCGCGCCGCATCGTCAAAATATCTGGCAGCCAATTGCTGGAACAGGGTGGTTTTTCCCGCGCCGGGCTTGCCCAGAATGACCGCCCGGTGGGTTTCTTTCAGAATTTTATCGATGGAAAGGTTTTCCAGCCCCCGGGTGTGTCTTTGTTCATCCCCGTATTCCGAATCGCGCAAAACCTCCATCTGCCGCCGTGCATCAACCGGCCGTATTTTTTTACGTTGCAGCTCGGATTCGCTTAAATCCTGCCACAGCTCGGGATCCTTTTCCAGCCGCAACGAGACATAAATATGTGCCAGATCAAAGTCCACGTTGCTGAAAAGGGAAATGCGCCTGTACTTTTTCGCCAGATATTGACGATATGCCTGAAGCGCATCTAGTTTAACGGATTTATCCGGTATATGGATTTTTGTTTTCTCCTGCAAACGGGGCAGGATGTTTTCCAGTTGAACGAGAACTTTATCGCAGAGATCCCGGATGGATTTATAACGATCTGGAAAAAACTGCGGCTTGATGGTATTTTGAAATTCACGTATTTTACGCGCCTGTTCAAAATCCTCATCCGGTGCATCCAGAGGTACGGATACCTTTTTAAAATAAAACCGGATTTCCGGCCGTTCTTCGCGCTCCCAGCGATGGTAGGCGTAAGTATATTCCTCATGGGTACCCGACATAAAAAGGCCCGTTGATCCTCCGAAGCGTTTCCCCATGAGTCCGATAAAAATATGGCACTGATCGATTAAGCGATTAATCTTTTTCTGAATCCGGCCCGGTCCGAAAGCATCGGGGGCGTCTTCTTCCCAGATCCGCACATCAATTTGCTTTTGATATTTTGCCTTGAAATCTCCGTTATGATCTTCGATGAAGGACTTTAATTTTAATTTATCCTTTTCTACATCCCCGGGACAGGATAAAAACAGATAGACGGTTTGTATTTCCGGCATAGGTTTTCCTTTTTATTTCTTTTTCGGCGTTGCTTTTAAGCATCCGGAGCGGACGGCAAGAGAGGCTACGGTATCCTCGATCTGATAAGCCGTCAAACGATTGGCTTCGTGGCAGCAGCTCAAAAAGGCCAAAAGGGCGATAACACCCAAAACAATGGGTACAATGAGATTATCCGGTTTTTTTTGAAAAATATTGCAAGACCATAGAATCAGTATCAAAAACCACAGCAACAGCGCAGCAGCCAGTCCGTCATAAGTTGCCGTTAGAATCCAATAACGCCGCACGAGGGAAAGCGAAGGCAGGAGTTCAGGATCTTCGCGCAATTCAGCCCAAAGACGGATATACAGCCGCCAATCAGACTTAAACTTTTGATCCCGCTTCAAATAGTTCTGAAAGAAGCTGTTTTTATAAAGACCATGGGCTTGTAAAACATGTTCAAAATACTTTTTGAATTGTTGTTCCCGTTGTTTTTTACCGGTACAAAGCCTGCGCAGGAACCTGCCCATGGCGAAAAAAACCAATCCGTTGAGATAACAGACAAATGCAAGAACAACAAATAGCATCCACCCATTTAATTGGGAAGGCCACTGAAAACATGGCAGGTACCCAATCCAACCCATTGCTCCCAGAACTGCGGCTCCGGAAATCAAAAACGACATGTCAAAAATTTAAAATATATCCCCGATTTTCATTACCAGGGTATGCAAAGCATCGGTAAAATGATCCATTCAAAGCCCCTTATAAAAACCCAATCGTTAAACTGTTATAACAATAACCTATTATTTTCAAGTTTAGTAAAAAATGTAACACGATGCAAGAAGAAAAAAATTTACAAGGTAATATCTCAGTTATGGGTGGAAGGTGCGACGCACCGGCTCTCGACATCCTTACAAATATTAATATCACATAAAATTGGCAAAAGGAGGTGCGTCGCACCTGTTCTGTGCCACCCGAAACTGAGGTTTTACTTTACAAGGTATTTCCAGAAATTTTATCTGTTATTACCAATGAAATATTTAATCTGTTTTTTAGAATTTTGCAGTTTTATATTTTCAGCCACGAGTGCAAATTTATCGTTCTCGCTCCCCAGGTTAAAGCAGAATGACGGGTACCCAGCAGTTCACGGAAATATTACAATGTGTGCGAAAATCCATTCGGCAAGATTTATGATAAATCCTGCAGGTATTCACAAATAAATTAAACATCATTATCTCATCCGTGCCTTCCATGGTCCACTCATGAATCCCCTTTTTTCAATTCCGAACCCGCGTTTTTCTTTATTTCTAAAACGTTCCATAAAATTTCTCCCGTTTTTATCTATACATTTATGATAAATTTAGAAAAGTTAAAATAACACAACATTTATAAAAGATAAAGTTAAAGGTGAATTTTTTAACATGATGAGGAGAAAAACAAATGCAGTATAAAGATCCCTTGGAATAAGTGAAAAAAAAAGAGATTGACAATGTCAACCTCTTTCAGGCGTCCCCTAGGGGAGTCGAACCCCTGTTGCGGGATCGAAAATCCCGAGTCCTGACCACTAGACGAAGGGGACAGAAAATTTTTTCAAATTAAAAAAAGGTGGGGTGAGCGACGGGATTTGAACCCGCGACCACCAGGGCCACAACCTGGTACTCTGACCAGCTGAGCTACGCCCACCGTACAACAAAAGTCTAGAAATGTACGATAAAATTATTTAATTGTCAAGTATTTTTTAACCAGGGTATCCTTCAAAATTTTGTTTATCTGGAAAAACATACCGAAACAATCAGCCAGGATTCAACAATTCAGTATGATTTTTTCACTCTCGCGCAGAGCCGGGGAGGCGCAGAGTTTTAGGCAGATCACTTGGATTAAACTGCAGGGTTCTTCTGCTAGTTTTCTATAGTATTATGAGCAAAACAAAAAATTTAACAAAATTCTTGACTTGTGCTTCACTCTGCGTCCCTGCGGCTCAGCGCGAGCAATCACCAGAGACACAAAGGAATAAAAAAAGAAAAATTTTTGAAAACAAAAAAGTGTATTTTGTATAATTATTTTTTTCATGATAATTCTAACATTTAGCCAATTACCACCGCCAGAGGCGGTGGCTTGTTAGGGGCGCCCTGAAAGGTGCGCTGGTGACTCTTTTTTTTAATTTCTAGTCCTGCTTTGAAAAACAAGAAATAGATAAACGCAAAGCACGCAGAGATTTCGCAGAGAAATACACAAACTGTGGAATTATTGATGTTTTGAAAAACTTTGATCTTGACTGCGATATCTTTTATAACCGCATGATACTGATATTATTGTTCA
>JAFGEC010000485.1 GCA_016931775.1 Candidatus Zhuqueibacterota bacterium
GAAGGGGGAAAGAGAAAAGGCGATCGAGTATTATAAATTGGCTCTGCAGAAGGACACGGGTGAAACCCTTCGACATGATCAATGGCGCCTAAAGATAAACACAGAGTGGATAAAACAAAGACTTTTAACGCCTTTTACTTTTGAATAGCGGGCACATAATCCATCGGCAGTAGCCCTGCGATGCGGTCTCCCATCCAGTAGCCGGCGACAACGTAAAAATCCTTGGATTTGTAGATCCCTCCATATTCGTTTATGATGACATCGTCGGCCAGGCTGATAACCGAGGTCTGATACATGTCACTGTCAGGAAGGTCATAATAAGCCCCGGCGCTTTCGTTGAATTTTTTCAGCAGTACCATGGTGGGCATATATCTGTTGCGGTCGTTTTTTTTATTCAAATACACCACCTTGAGGGGATAGGCAAAAGACAGTGTTTTCGCCAAAGCCGTTCGATTGCGGAATAAAAGCGAATCCGCCGTGACTTTTATATGCCTGTATTTTACGATAGGCGGTTGACCTTCGGGTCGCAGTAAAAAAGTTTCATATCCCGCACTGTCGAGCGCTTTTTCACCTCGATATAACGTTTTTAAAAAATGCCGTAAGGACCCAAAATAAACCTTTCGCCGGTTTTGATCCCATTTCCTCGCCTGCTGTTCGTTCTCCGGCATCAATTGTGAAAACCTTTCATTGTGGCGGTAACTCAGAAAAAACGGATCGTGTTTGTAGGTAAAATCCTCAAGTACCAGCTCGATTTTATAACCCAGCGCCTTGTTTTCGATATTCAACGGTCTTTCCGCCTTGGCGTGTAATTTTTTTGTCTCGCGGTCATAATCCAGTATCAGAACTTCAGGATTAAGGATGACACATTTTGATGCCAAATCTGATTCACCCAGAAATAGTTTTTTGAACCGCTTTAAATTTTTTTTCCAGTCTTTGGGAATGCTGGCCGTTACCTGGACGGCTTCACCCGGTAAAATCCGTTGCTCAAGTGTAAAATTTTTCACTATAGAACGTTCCAGGTGCAAATAAATCATTTGTACAAGACGTTGATACCCCATCATGGACACAACGAGCTCATATTCACCGGGTAGAATATTTTTTATTTCATAAAAACCTTCCATGTCGGTCGTAGAGCCTTTGGTGGTACCCGAAAGGAAGACATTTACGTTCATAAGGGGTTCGTTCGTCGTTTTATCCCTGACGGTGCCCGAAATCGAATAATCCGTAACCGGCATACCGGGAAAAGCGGCCACTGTGATCAGAAGAAACATGGTCAGGGAAAGCCATGCGGATTTCCATATCATATATTGAGTTGTGTTTAAAGTCATTTTACCTGATTGAGCCATTTAGTTATGAAACAAACTTGAGGGTGGTTTCAGCATTTCTTTGTTTCCTGTCGATGCTCACCACCTTGTATTCGAACGTTCCGTTTCCCGGTTGGTCGGTGTATTCAAACGGCTCCCGGGATGTTTGCGGGCGATGAGGCACCCCGGCAATTTTTATATCATTTCGCCAAATTTCATAATGTGTAACCGGTTCATCGCTGGAAAAAGCGGTATTCCAGGTTAGTACGGCTGTCGGTTTGCCGTCTCTGTTTTCCGCTCGGATGGCGGGCCGCAGTGGAGGCGTCAGTCCTGAAGCTTCCGTTTGAAAATAATTGGTTTTACCATCCTTTATTGTGTTTGTCCGTTTTTCGATTTCCCGGCGGTCGTTTTCATTCAGGGCGTCCGGAGTTACTTGTGCAGCCGATATATTTTGAGTCAGTTGACACTTTTGGGCGTTGTCGTCGATCTGGCCGATTCCGATAATGGCCGTATGAACACCCGGCAAAGTTAGAGAATATTCCACCAGTGGTCTGCTTGGCAAATCCGATGTGCCGACTGTTCGAACCACATGATCCGGTTGATGTGACCAGGTGGCCTCTTTAGCGTACATGGCACCGTCGGCAAAAACTTTCATGGAGATGATGCCCATATCTTTGGCAGCTGCCACGGGAAGGACATTGTATTGCATGTTGTACTTTAACCGGTCATTCGTATTCACCGCGATCAGCATGGCGTCGAGGATGTTGTTTGTGTCTCGCTGGATCATTTCAACAAGTACGGGAGGAGAAAAATGGCCGGAAAATCCAATATGCCTGATTAATTTTTCTTCTTTGGGATTCAATCCGGTACGATTGGCGCCGTCGCGCACATCCAATAATGCGGCCAGTGCGCCGATATGTTCCGAATTGGGATGCGGATCGTCCAGACCCGTGTACAGAACGTCCACCTCTTCCATACCGGCGACATCATGTATCAGCACCATGTCAAGATAAGCGTTCTGAGGGTAATTGCCCTGACCGTCGCCGAATATTTGTGACAGGGTGCGTCTCACATCCTGTAGTGTATGTTCGTTATTTCGTTCGTTGCTCCAGTTGTTGACGCCGGCGCGTTTTTCACCGCCCTTTGCCCAACGCAGGTGTGTTTTGCTGGTGAGAAAAATAGACCTGCGCAAAGATTCGTTGTATCCCGGTTGACCTGGCAACAGATCGAGATGCCCAAAAGCCTTGCCGTAGTTTAACTGGCTCGGTCCGTATAAATTGGAGGTATCGAAATAATTGACACCCAAATGAAAAGCTTTGAGAATTATTTTCACCGGATCGACATCCGCCGGTGTCCACTGAATGGACGCCTGGCCGCCCAGTCCGAGCGTGGTGACATCAAACCCGAGTTTTCCCATTGTGCGGATTTTGGGTTTTGAAACGGATATTTTACTGCAATTGATATAAGGCAAAGTAACACCAACGGCTGCTGTTGTATTTAGAAACGATCGACGGGAAACCCGTTTTTTCATTTTGACCTCCTTTTTTGTAAATATAAAAAGGATTTTTACCTTTCGCAAGTGTGATTAAATAAACAAAAAAAAAGTTTCCTTTGTTTCAAAAAATTTCTCTCGGTCGATAAATATTGAGGATATCCCAGGACAGGGATAAAAAAGGGATTCATACCGGTTGTCGGCAGAATCCCTTTTTGTGGCTCCGGGCCCGCTTGTGGCGGCAAATCTTTATTTCAAAACGGCAAGGCTTTGTGTATAAAATTTGATACCGTCCGCCTCCAGGGTACAGCAGTAAATCCCACTGGGTACAGGTTGGTCGTTTTTGTTGTCTCCCTGCCATACAGTTGAATAATATCCCGCCGGCAAATGACCAGAGTATAATTGTCTGACATCACTTCCGGAAATGGTATGCACGGTAATTTTAACATCAGCCGGCTGGCCGATAAAAAACCGGATGATCTGATTACTCCCAAACGGATCCGGAGCAGTTGTTAAAATAAAATGATGTTTTGCCGGTTCAGGATTTTTATATACATTTAAAACAACAGTGTCCTGCCCGGATCGCTTAATGCTTGAGGTTTTATCGCCGGCACCAGGTGTCTCCTGGCCGTAAAGAAAAACATAGGGCAGACATACAAAAATTTTTAAAATACTTTTCATGATAACCTCCACAACCTGTTCCACCGCATTACACTGAATTACAATTTTGGTATTTTAGCCGCTTTTTTTGCCTTGATTTGCTGTTTATTTAGGTTATCGCAATTATCCGGCCAAAATGGGATTTGCATCGAACGAGTTGTGACATGGCGCAAAAAAATCAGGACTTTATATTTTGGGTGAATGTTCCTTCATGAATGTTGCTCAAAGTAGAGTAATTAAAAAGTATGTTAACGATATTGGGAAAACTGCGAGATTCCGGAAAATTTTTACCTTTTTATTTTGCTTTTGCGATCCTGGCGGCCTGCGTTTGTTTGTTTTTTTATCATTCAAACCATGACCATAAATTTAAAAAACGAATCATCAGCGTACCTTTCAGGGCGTCCCTGACAAGACACCGCCTCAGGTGGTGGTCATTGACTTTTCATGGATTTAATTTCTTTTTATCGTCCTTGCCCCAAAAAACGGTCCCGCTCTATGGCCTTCATGCGGTTCAAAACGGACGATAAGCTTATTTTTACCGGCAATCAGTTCCGGTTCTATATCGTATTGAATGTCGATGAATTGACCGTCTTTTTTCCCGGATATATTTTCGGTTGCGATCTTTTTCCCGTTTATCAAGATATCAAATGTCTTGGAACCTGTAAAACCGCCCCAGTAGTGAATCACCAGCGCCATATGGCTGCCCGGTTTTACATTCAATTCAAACGAAAACCAGCCCGACCGGTCCGCGACTCTGGCTTTTTTATGTCTGAATTCTAAAACACGCGAACGTTCCCCCTGAAAATTGTGATCCCTTTCCTGCTGCATTTCTCCGGGCTGAAAAAAATCCACGGTTTTCTCCTCCAGTTCCTTTTTCCGTTCGAGTTCAGCCCTGTATTCCTGTTGATATTGATTCCATCTTTCCTCTGTGAAAATGTCCCAATAAACTGAATACCTGCGGTCATGCATCGTATAAAAAGGAATAAGCGTAAAACTTTTTGGCCGGGCCACTTTATCCGATACTGTAAACGTATTAACCGTGCTATCCACAGGGCTGAGCCAGAGAGCGGGGTTCCGGTCTTCGGTGATAAGCACAGGTACATAATCCGGATTATTTGCCGCCGGGTCATCAACCGGGCCCAGGTTTCCCGCCATTACCAAGGGGCCGTATAAAATTGCCGCTCTGTTTTTATCATCCGGCATGTTTTCAAGCCTCAGTGTAAACGGAATTTTCACCAATATTTCATCGTCCGGATTCCATACTCTCCTTAGAGCGATAAAACCCGAAGACTTCCGTTTGATCGGCTGTTTTTCTCCATTGATATAAATCTCCACACCCTGTTCAGCCCAGTAGGGATATCTGATGTAAAGAGTGAATTTCTGGGGGGAGGAACTTTTTATGTCAATCGTTGTTCCCTGCTCTTCTGGAAATTGAGTTTTTTGGGTAATGGTCATGTCCTTTTCTTTCCAATAAACAGCGGCCGCAATAAATTGACTGACATACAGTTCGTGTTTATTTTTAAAGAAAATATTCCGTCCGTATTTTGAATGATTTTCCATACCCGTCCCAATACAGCAGGTAAACCATTCCGGATCCTGATAACTTTTAAGGCCGCCCATTTCCAGGGAGAGATTATATATGACACGGCCGTCTTTTGGATGTTGTGAGGAGAGAATGTGATTGAATAAAGCTCTTTCGTAAAAGTCGGCAATTTCGGCTCTCGGATTCCACTGAAACAGATGGCGGGACAATTTCAACATATTGTAGACATTACAAGTTTCCGTCGTTGCATCGCTCAGTCTGTTTCGTAACTGGTCGGGCTGTCCGAAATATTCATGGTTGCCGTGCCCGCCCGTCACGTAAGAATGATGAAAAACAACCCGGTCCCAGAAGAACTCTGCGGCTTTTTTATCATTCAAATCACCCGTTAATTCATATCTGCGGGCTAATCCGATTAATTTTGGAATTTGGGTGTTTCCGTGTTTGTTCGGTAGAATATCTATTCTGGCGGCCAAAGAATCCAATATGGCCTTATGGTGAAACACCCTTGAAAGATCCAGGTATTTTTTTTCCTTTGTATCTGCATAAAGATCCACCAGTACTTCGTTTATTCCTCCGTGCTCGCATCGAAGCATTTTTTGAATTTGTTCATCATTTAAATTTTCTACGATATGCCCGAGCCAATCGGCATATTTTTTTTCAATTTCCAAAGCTTTGTTTATATCACATAAATGATAGGCATCTCTCAGACCGGCCATGACTTTATGTTGGGAGTAAAAGGGCACCCATATACCGTTCAAATCGAATCCCTGTGATCTGATATCCCCATTGGCAACCTGTTCCTCCAGTATTTTTTTACCGTTTGGAATGGCACCAAGATATCCATTACCGTTCGCCTGCTGGCATGCCTCCAGCTCATCAACGATGTGTTGAGCACGTTTTAAAAAGCAGCTATCGTGTGTGGTCTGGTACATGAGTGCGCAGGCACTCAAATAATGCCCGAGACTGTGTCCGGCAATGGTTTCAGCTTCCCAACCGTGGTAAGGCTCTGCTTTCGGCTCCAATCCGGCCTCGCTCCTGAATTTTGATACAAGCCTGTCGGGATCGTAGTTTAATAATGATTTTTTATTCAGCTCGGTCGCGTGTTTAAAAGGGCCGTCCAACAGCGTGACCTCTGCGAGGTCAAAGGGCGTAACCCGGCACCGTGATTCCTGATTGTTTTTGCAGTTGATGGAGCAGATCAAAAATACTGCGAGACAAGTTATGAAAATGAGGTTTTTAATTGGTAAGAACTGCATGGTTACCTTCCTTTTGTTTTATTACAAGCAGAAAAGAATTTTAAAAATAGATTCTGATAATACACTCGGCGGCAAAAAGTTATCATCCCAGATATGCGTATTTTTAATTGTTGTGCAATTCAGTCATTGAACTGAATTTAATTAAAGATGTGACCTTAAATAATAGAGAGAATGTTAATAATATTTTTAACTTGTACATAATTTGCCTCTCTTTATACCTAATTTTTTAATAGTCACTTGATAATCCACACTTTCGTTAACATTAAAATTCAAGTGCAATACATAGTCTACCAAATAATTTTTAAATATCCTCCTTTAAAATTTTAAAATTTTTTAATTTATTACCGTTGACACGAGTTTGAATCTGAATGTTAAAAACCGATTTAATCCAAATACAGAGTTTAAATATTATCAAATTGAGGCATAACAACCTGTTGAATCGTCTCTGTTGAATTCTTACACGTAAGGCCTTTTTGCCTTTATTAAAATTGTAGATAAAAATGATGAATAAAGCAAGAGGAAAATCGATAGACAGGTAATACCTCAGTTATGGGTGGAAGGTGCGACGCATTGGCCCACGACATCTTTATAAATAATTAAATTACATAGGCTTAGAAAAAGAAGGTGCGTCGCACCTGTTCTGTCCCACCCGTAACTGATATTTTACATAGACAGGTAAAGCGTCGGATGCTGGTGGAGCCAGTGTTGATATCTGCAAGATAGTGTAATGTCAGTTGAAATTTGTTAACCGCGAGGTCAAGGTCGAATATAGTCAAAGAATAATCAGGCCGTAAGGTAGGTTCATTCTTGCCCATATCCAATTACAATGATTCCTGGTTTAAAAATAATCAGTCCAAAAGAAACAGAAAGTAGCCGGTTCCTTTTATCGATCCGGTTTCGCTTCACCGGCTGGATAACAGCTTTTCCAGATACAGCGACCTGACCTGCCGGCTGGCTATGGCCTGTTTTAGCGGCGGCAGATGCAGCAGAACGCCCAGCAACACCGCCAGTGCGCGATGGCTCCATAGGATCCGGTTGTCAAATATCAGGTGCTGTAATTTACCCCGCTCGATAGCCATGAGAACGATACGGTGTGCACCGTTGACGGGTGTCAGTACTCTGGATTCCCGCATCTTTAAACTCAGAGCATCTTTGGAGCAAATCCGCACGCAGACGCCGCATCCGAGGCAGATGTCCACATTAACCTTGGCTGTCTTACGATTTGTCTTTGATGGATCATTTGCGGAAACCATGGTCATTGCTTCCACAGGACAAACATCCACACACTTGCCGCAACCTGTGCATTTGTCATTTTCGACCTGGGGGATAAAATTTGTGGTATGAATGGGATTAAAAACCGCAAAACGCCGTGCTGCGATCATGGCCTCGCAACAACAGCCGCAACAGTTGCAAATAAAGCTCACCCGTTGCCGTACGTTTTCCCCAAATTGCACCAGATTGTGCTCCCATGCTTTTGCTAAAAGTTCCAGGCATTCGGCCGTGTCGATCCGGCGGGCAAAACCGTGCCTGACCAGAGCGGTTGCCGTACTGTTAAAGGTCATGCAAATATCCTGCGGCGCTTTGCACGCACGGCCCAGATGCGCCATTTTGTGCCGGCAGTAGCACAATCCGATTGCCCGGTCCGAAGCGGATTCGATGACCTGTGTGGAGCGCTCATAATCCAGCACATGCAGCGCGTTATCCTCAGAGAGGGCGGGTTCGTGTACGAATGCCCGGCCGGGTTTGGTTTCCCCAGTCGCCAGAAGCTCATACATAAAATCGTCTTCTTGACTGATATACTGATAAAACAACTCACTCAGCAACTTTTGATCGATATCCTTACGCACCCGCATCAACGAAAATTCAAAAAAGCCCGCCATCGGCGGCGGTAAAACATAAAGGACCTGACCATCCTGCTCCCTATCCACCAAAAGCGCACGGCCGGCCAGAGAATCCAGGGTTTTTTGCGCCGATACCGCATCGGTTTTCCAGATTCGTCCGGCTTGGGCTGCCGTAAAGGGTTTTATAGGCAAAAGGGCGATAAGGCCGGCTTCCTGTTCGGAAAAGAATATCTTTAAAATTTTATAGAGTGCATCCGACGGCGGTGCGCCCTGGGGGAACCGATTTAATCGTTCAACCAGTGCGGAATAACCATTTTTTAGGGTGTGGTGTGCCATTAAAAATCCATCCTCCCCATTTCCAGCAGATTGTTTTCCGGAACCACAGGACAAATTCGGATTTTGTAGGAATATTCATCGGGATAGGTACGGTACGGATGCTGCACCTGAATGGACGTGCCGCCGACACCCGTCACTTTGTGATCGATGTTCAGCCACGGCCGGTCCGTTCGAATGAGTTGAAAGGGGTACCATGCCTTGTCCAAATTCGTATAGGGATCGACGCTAATGTTGATGGGTTCATGTGCAAAAACGGCGAATCCGGTACCGTCGTCTGTCGTCAGTGCGGCCCAGCGGACATTGGTGTGATTGCCGAATTCCTGCGGAATGATATACGGCATGGATATCTCGTCGACCGGTGCGGTATAGACGCCTGTTTTCGCGCCGGTTTTGCGGTCCGGATAGGTTTCAAATGGCCCCGGACCATACCAGGTCAGGTTTATGATGCCGTCTGCAAGCCGCCAGCGCTGCCCGATTTTCTGCAGCCACGGCAGATCCCTGTTGGGATAGCCGGGTAATTCCACATAACAGTTGACTTTATGTTCGATGACGACGTCACCGGTCGCATAAAAAGTGTATACAAATTGACCGGCAAAACGGATATCCCGTTTCAGAAACGTGTGTGAGCTGATCCTGACGAAGATTCGGTATTCCTGTGGTGAAATATTCTCCGTTTGAAGTGTTTCCACCTGATGGAGCAGCGAATCCAGTCCCAAATTGTACCATTGCTCCGTTTCATTGATGCCCCATCCGGACATTTCGTTCATGAGTTTTGCACGCCATACATTTAAATGCGGGCCTGCGGACAGCATCGGTCTGTTTTTTACCTCAATCTGGCCGATACATCCGGTCTCTTTGTCGAATGTATAACAGAAATTTTTACCTTTTAATTTAATCTTATCCGCAGTTTCTGTTATCCTTAATTCCGGTGGTGATTTACAGACAGCCGGCATAGCCCCGGGGATACTTTGCAGGTCAAGTTCGGCAAACGCCACTTCGTATCCCGCATCGGCCCACCGTGTTTTTTCGGCCAGAAGAAAACAAAGCAACAGGCGGTAGCGGGCGCCCGGCACCATATCCGGCCTGTAAAAAGGAACAAAGACCTCCGACCGGCCTCCGGGCGGGATGTCCAATTGCAGTTTTCCGGTCTGGATCCGAGTCGTGTCTTCCAGCAGCGCCCAGCGGCAGTCAAGCTCGGATAAATTGGTAAAGTGGAACCGGTTGTGAATGTTCACAATGCCCGTTTCCGGCCGACCGGATTCCACGAAAACCGGCTGATGGCTTTTTTTGACCTGGTATGCCTCGGGTTGTATGCGGCGGTCCGCAAAGATGATCCCGTCCATAGTGCCGGAGCCCTGAGGCGTGGCGCCATAGCTGGTAAAGCTGCCGTTGGAATCGGATTCATCCAATTCCAGCCACAAAAGGCAGTGTTCGTTGTGCGGCGTGACAGTCGAGAGCTGTTCGACGGTCAGTGCGCTGTTGAAAATCCGTACCCTGTCGAATATCGCATTGGAGATAAATCCGGGCTGCTGTTCGTGATTGCGCGTGTGATTGCGGCCGATATTCACCGGCGCCATGGAGCGACGCATGCGGCCGGATGCCGGCATACGAGCCACCTGCCTGTCATCGATAAACAATAAAACAGCGGATCCGTCGTAAATCCCGGTCACATGATGCCAGTTGAAATCCCAATCACGTGGTAAAAAGGTTGTTACTGTATGTTTTTTATCCGTCCATACGGTAAAAGAAAGCGAATCTGCATGCCGCTGCTCCAGAGCGAACTGGCTGTCTCCTTTGGTGAGAAGCGGATTGTCACCGGCGAAACCCTTCGGCTGCACCCACAGGTCGATATTCAAAGCGTCACCGGTCACATTCAGCGCCGGATGCGGATCGATTTCAACGAAATCATCGATGCCGCTCAAAAGCAGAGCCCGGCCGAATTTCCCCTCCACGGTTTCTGGACGGCCATGAATCACAGCCCGCTGCTGAAAAGAAGACCGGTCGGGTGTGGTCCGCAGATCGAATAAAACACCCTGATTGACCCAATCCCAGATAAATCCTCCCTGCAGCGATCTATGACGGTATATGACCTCCCAGTATTCATCAAAATGGCCCGTGCCGTTGCCCATGGCGTGATTGTACTCTCCCATAATGACCGGCCGGCGGGTGGTATCGCCGATGGCATCCAGCAAGGCAGGACTGGGGTAGCGCACTCCGTTGATGTCGGCAAAAGGCGCGTCGCCGTTCGGGGCATTGGTTTGATGATAGACAAACCGGGTGGGATCCACACTGCGAACATACGCCGCCATTTCATAATGAATGGGCGCCAGACCGCATTCGTTGCCCATGCTCCACATCACCACGCAGGGGTGATTTTTATCCCGCTGGACGTATCTTTCCGTACGGTCCATAAAAGCGGCTTCCCAGCCGGGCTGGGCGGCCAGATAATTTTCCCCATAGTGGCATTCGGCATTGACCTCGTCGCAGACGTACAGTCCGTATTCATCGGCCAGGTCGTAAAACAGCGGATCGTTGGGATAGTGGGAGGTGCGTACCGCGTTGACATTGAGCTGTTTCATCAGCCTGATGTCCTTGACCAGCAGCTCCCGCGTCATCGTCCGGCCGCGAGCCGGATCGTGTTCGTGACGGTTGACGCCTTTGAACGCCACCGGCACGCCGTTGATCATCAGCTGGGCGCCGCGGATTTCCAGTTGCCGGAATCCGATTTTATCTTCAACGACCTCCAGTGTCCGGCTGTTTTTATCTGTCAATTCAAGCACTACGCTGTATAGATTGGGCTTTTCCGCCGACCATTTGAGCGGATTGGTTATTTTCTGCTCCAGCTTGACCGTTTTTTCCGTTCCGGCCGGCAGGTTTTTTAGACGGCCGTTTAAAAGCTGAATTTTTTCATTTTGTTTGTACAGGTGAACGGCAACGTTCAATTTCTCTATTGTCGCCGGCGAACAATTACAGAGGTCGGCCTCGACCGATAACCGGGCATCCTGATATTTATCGTCCAGTTGTGTGGTAACAAAAAAGTCCCGGATAAAAACAGCCGGTCTGGCGTTTAAAAAGACATTGCGGTAAATGCCGCTGAACCGCCACATATCCTGGTCCTCCAGATAGGAGCCGTCGGACCAGCGTACCACCATAACCGCGAGTCTGTTTTCGCCTTTTTTCAAGAACTGTGTGATGTCGAATTCGCCGGACGTCATACTGCCCTTGTCAAAACCAACATACGTGCCGTTTATCCATACCCAGTAAGCGGATTTAACACCCTCAAAGTGCAAAAAAACGAACTTTCCGTTCCATGTTTCAGGGACGGAAAACCGGGTGATGTAACAGCCCGTGGGATTGAGGAAATCCGGCACCCTGGGCGGATCGTAGGGGCTGTAGGGCATGGGAATATTGCGGTAGATATTGTGTCCGAATCCCTGCATCTGCCAGGTGCCCGGAACCTTGATGGTATCCCAGTCCTCATATTGAAAATCCGCTGAGAAGAAATGATCCTGCACCTCCAGGGGATGACGAAACCATTTAAAGCGCCATTCACCGGCCAGGGACAAATACCAGGGAGAATCGGCCGGATCGTGGAGAAGGGCCTGCTCGACAGTGGAAAACGGTGTTATCGGGACGTGCGGCGGCTGCTGGTTTTCCGCCACCATAGAGGGATTTTCGATGTAAGCACTCAATTGCTGCCGGGTAAAGGGTGAGCCGGAAACGGCGGTAAAACAGAAAAGGATGCTATATATTAAACAGGAGCGGTTCATGTTGCCTCCGGGAATATATATTGATTTTTGAAAGAATGTAAGGTGTTTGAAGGACGAAATCAACGGGAAAATGGAGAATGATGTAATATGTGAGTAACGGGGGGGACTTTTATAGGTGCGACGCATCGTTGCATGATATTTAACCTATATTTTGAATATCTAACCCACC
>JAFGEC010000486.1 GCA_016931775.1 Candidatus Zhuqueibacterota bacterium
AAAATCGAACGGCATTACGGCAATCATATCCCTATTTTATCTTTTATTGGTTCGGTTGATGACCGGGAGCTTTTATATTTACAAATGTTTCTTCAAAAAATTAAAAACGTTCCAAACGTCCGTAAAATCGAAAAGCGCTGGTGGAGAATTGATATACTCAACGAGCAACAAAAAAAAGCCCGCGGACAGTAATGCCCACGGGCCGGAACCAGAGGCCACTTTCTTCAAGTTATTTCGTTACTGAAACAGTCCTTGAAGTAACGGTTACATAAGAGGTAAAAATATTCAAAATAATATCCAACGGACCCGATTCTGTTTTTATTTCATAATCGGCAGCACCGCCGGCCATCGCGTTCGTATCCACATTATTCAATGGAACCAGTCCGAAAAGTATGTACCACTGTCGTGTTTCTGTATACTGACCCTGTTGGGCGCCTTTTCCAACTTTGTGAATATGTTGCGAACAGCCGAGCACGATCAAAAGTAAAGCTGCGATAACAGCAAGTGATATAATTTTACGCATGGTAAACCTCCTTTAGATTTTTTCCAATGATCCAATTGATGATTCAATGGCCTCAAGGTTTTTTTGATAGTTGTTTTTGTCAACAATGAAATCGATTTGAAAGGATTTAAAATCAGCCTGGGGTATAAATAATTTAAAAATCGTTTTATCATCCGTCATCACCAGGGTTTGATGAATGGTAAATCCGTGATAAGTAAAAACATTTTGGCGCAGATTGGAATTTTCAAATTTTTCTGCTATCACCATCAAGTAATCGGATACGCCGGATTTTCCTTGGAATTGTGGAAGCGATGATACAACACATAAAAATTGTTCATCGGGATTATAATTTATTTTCTCTACGGAAAGATAAAATGAATCCGAAGCCGACACCTGATTTTGTAATTGCTGTTTCGCTGCATCGAAAACATCACTCGCGATATCTTTACACCCTTTAGGGGCGCAAAAAGAAAATCCCAATTCTTCATTTTTATAAACCGGTTCCAACAAAGACGGATTGACTTTAAAAGTCATGTCATTGTTACGTTTGGTTCCACAACCACTCATTAAAATGAAAAAAATCCACAAAAACAGTAAATATTTTCTAGTCATAATTTCACTCAATTGAATACGTTTTTAATTTCCGCCAGACTTGTTTTTAACACACGCTGTGAAATAACGTCCAGCGCTTCCTCATCACCGCAAAGATGCACGGTTCGATGAATGTGCTCCAGTCTCTCTCCCGGTTTGAGGGCAGCAGCGGGACTGGAGGATTCAAGTTCGTAAAACGGTCCAAGAGGTTTGGCACCGGGTTCAGGCGGCCCATCATTATAACTGTTTACCACGTCACCTCGATATGGCTCCTGCTGAATTTCCCACATGGAATTGACATAATCCACGGCATCAGGGGAAAAAGAATAATTCACCAGGGTTAGCACCTTGTTTTTCTCGTCATAACTACCCGCAAACGGCGTGCACCGTTGCGGAGACAATCCGATTTTACTTCTGTACTTGCCGTCACCACTGAAATACAAATTACCGTCCTTCGCCACCAACCGGTCATCAGGCACCTTGCCGAAATATCGATCGTTAACCAGCGGACCCAATTCGGATTCGGGGCCATCCCGGAAGGGAATCACAATCGTTGTGGCCGGCGAGGGATTGAACATGCCAAGAATCCAGATAGATAATAGTCCGGTCTCTTTTTTCCAGGCTTGATCGCCGGTGTTCGTGATCGTGTTGACGGATTCATAGGCGACCTTGTCTACACTGACGGGACCACCCAGCAGTTTGTCGATATCGGATTCGGATAAGATTTTCACTTCCCGATCCACGCGTAAATCAAATACAAAATCCGAATAATTCACCAGTTGCATTTTTTTGGTAAACAAAATACGATTATTATCACGCCGGACCACATCAAACGCTTCCTCGTTAAATGCGGCCGGAGTGAACCAATGTTCAAGCTCAAATGGCTTGCCTTTGGCGAAATACAGCGAGAATTGTCCGCCTTCCGGTCCCAGCCAGATTCTATCCTCACCGCCATACGCATTTAAATGTGGATTATTATCACCAGACATGATAAATTCCCGGTTGATCCAGCCGAAGCTGTGTTCACCTGTTGCCGTACTTGTGAGCACACGGCCCTGCAGGGCCGGGCTGACGGCAATCCGGGCTTTTTTGTCGCTGGCAGATAAAACAACAACGTCCGTATATTGTTCTAAAAATTCCACATCCTTTTCAAACATGTCTGTTTCCTTTGGTTTTTTTTCTGAGCCACAGCCCAAAATAAAAAAACAAAATATAAAACACAAAATAATTCGTCGCATAACGCCTCTCTACTCCTCGATTGTGGGCCAAGTACCCGGATACATCATTGGTAAGGGTTTGCCGGGATTTTCGGCCAATTTTCTGACATACTCGAATATCGGATGATGTGTTTGAATCTCCAAAGACGGCAGCACAGGCGGCATGAAGCCTTTTGTTTTCGGCACCTGGACAATATTTACTTCATCATCCGGTTTAATCTTTGCTTTTTGCCGGGCAATTGCGAGCGCGGTAAAAAGGCCGCCGATCTCATCTACCAGTCCGTTTTGTTTGCCGTCGACACCGGAGTAAAAGTGACCTTCTGCTATCTCACGAATTTTTTCTTCAGGCATTCCCCGGCCTTTGGCAACTTTTTTAACAAAACCGTCATAAGCTGCTTTAATAAAAATTTCTATTTTCGCGCGTTCCTCCTCCGTCAAATTACGTGCCGGAATCTGAATCCCCAAAAGCGGCAGCGTTATTCCAAATTCGACCTCCGCATGATCTCCGCGTTTTACATAATCCGATGTCATACCCATTTTATCGCTCAATCCCTTGTCCCATAACCACCCGCCGATGACACCAATTGATCCGGTGATTGTATTGGGAGCAGCGACAATCTCATCGCCGTACATGGAAATCCAGTATCCACCCGATCCGGCGACCTGGCCCTGGCTGACAATAACGGGTTTTTTCTCACTGCATTTTTTCAAAGCCTCGGCAACCATATCACTGGCCATCCCATCGCCTCCGGGTGAATCCACTCTAAATACGACGGCTTTAATAGAATTATCCCGTTCCAGCTCGAGAAATTTTTTCTCAAGCCAACGGGCACGTATACCGGCATCCATATCGCAAACACCAAGCCCGTAAACAAGGGCGATAGTGGGCTTGTTCCCCCACTTTTGCGGTAGTAATGCATTGGGCAGCAGTTCCCTGGCGCCGATACGGTTCAAAGTACGGCCTGTGATTTTTTTCAGCACCTCCTCTTTAGCCGACCAGCGGGCCAGAGTATCCACAAGACCAGCCTCGAGACTGTTGTTCGCATCAAATAATGCCATATCATTGATTAAATCTTCCACCTTGTTATCCTTAAAGCCGCGGGATTCGTTCACATCCTTTATAAATAGTTCGTACCGGTCATCCACATAATCCTGATACTGTTCGCGGTCAGCATCGGAAAAATTTTCACGGCTTAATACTTCAGCAGCCGATTTATATTTAAAAAACCTCCACTCATCGAAACCGAGCCCTAATTTTTCCAGTGTGCCTTTCATGTAGGTTTTACCCATAACATAGCCGTTCAACATCATAAATCCTTCCGGATCCATCACAAGTACATCGGCCACACTTGCGAGATGATATAAAGTCATTTGTACAAAATCGATAAATATAACGACCTTTTTACCCGCCCCTTGCGCTCTTTTTAAGGCTTCTCTCATTTCCCATGCATGTTCGGGTAATATGCGTAAAGAGGACAAATTTAAAACGATCACGTTAATCCGTTTGTCTTGAGCAGCAGCATCGATATTTTTTATCAAATCGTAAAAACAGTGCATACTTTTATCAACAATCATATAATTGAGATAATCCACATGGCCTTTCATCGGCAGGCTGAGATAACCGGTGTCTTTTGCAAGGGAGTGACTAAAGCTGGGACGAGTGCCGCCAAATCGAACCTGGTAGGTGTCGAAACGATGATTATATTCTTTATCCTGAAAAGAGACGACGCTGACACCAGCCCGTCCAAGATCTAGTGACAAACCCACCGTAAACGCTTTTGTATCAAAATAACGGCCGACCAGAAAAACGCCTTTGAGAGCCTGTACGGCCGCGCCGGCGCTCCATTGAGCGTCCTTAAAATCCTTTTCGGAGTGCATAAAACCATCGGCAAACAAAGTCAAAGATGGTGTTCCCAGCGGTCTGAGGGCCAGTTCAGCAGCACCCTGTTTCAGATTGCTTTTCAGGGAGAAAAAACCGGTAGCGCCAATCGAAAGATAGCGATTGGGGCGGACTATTGTACCGGCGCGCAAAAAGCGCTCCTTTTTAAAATAATCCACATCTCCGCTTGACCAGTCGTACGATAGGCCGTAAGCCCAACCATCCGTTCCAAAGGCAGCCGACAAAGAATAATCGACAATTTTATATCCGGGAGCTTTATGTTTCAGCATACCAAAACCAAGTCCCTGATAACCGCCGAATATACCCCATTCGTGAATGGAAGCTGTTTTTGGTCCGTCGGTACTCCAGGCAAATCGTCCTTCAAAATCTTTAAGATGATAGGAATTTGCCGGATTAACAAAACCGGCCATCCCCTGTTGAAAGGAACCAGGCGGTGCCGAAAGAAAATAATATTGAGTATAATAGTCGGGTAATCCCTGTGCGAAAACGAGAGAAACAAAAAACAACAGGATCCCGCTTGTTTTGACCATATATATATCCTTGCGCAAAAAAGCCCTGAACTTGTTTTGCCCTATTATAAGAAAGCATGGGCAGATTGTCAACTGAAATTTAAAAAATTATAACACACTTGTCGTGAGACCATTCACATCGATCTCAAAATTAAAAAACCGCGCCCTGTTGTTCGGTGGATTTTTTTCCAATAATTTCCGGATGCGCCGGCTTTGCTCAAGTCCCCTCGTCACGATAAAAAGAAAACCGCCTCCTCCGGCTCCAAGCAACTTGGCACCCAGCACATTTTTTGAGATCACCGACAGTATTTCCTCGATCTTTTTATTGCTCGAGTGTTCATCCAGTTTTTTATTCAATTCCCATACCCGCTTAATACCCAGACCAAAACTTTCCGCATCACGTCTGTCCAACTGGTCTTTCATCCGCAGTGCTTGTTGTTTGAGTTCGGTTATGGCGTGCAGAGTGTCCGGATCACGATCCAGATAGCGGCCGACGATTTCCTGAAGGATGTTTTTTGCCAGCCGTCGATATCCCGTGTAATAAAGTAAATAGCGCTGTGAAAAATCCGTTCCCGGCGGACACAATGAGGTCCATGATATATTTGGCGACTGCTTTAATCCGTTTGCGGTTTGTATTAATTTCACGCCCCCGACCACACCGCCGATTTGATCCTGCCATCCGCCTCCGGTGCTGAGCAATTGCTCCATTAAAAGTGTCCGGCGGTAAAGTTCTTCTTTCGACAGCGTCACACCGAACATTCTATATAAACAACAGAGAACTGCGGCTCCCAAAATACTGCTTGTTCCTAATCCCGAGCCGCTGGGAACGGCACTAAACAGGGTCAAATCCATGCCGCCGCCGTATTTTTCCAAAACAGAGAATAAATTTTTATTCTCCGGAATAATGCCGGCGGCAATCAGTGCGGCTTTTGGAAGTGAACACCAATCCGACGGATCTTCACAATGATATATCGATTCCGCTTCTTCGATAACACAAGATACTCCCAAATCAATTGAATTGATACGCAATACCGGTTTTTCCAAACGTTTGCCGATAACCTGAATCGGATACTGTCCGTTCAAACGGACGGCGGCATTTAACACACAACCACCGTGTTCGAAACAATACGGCGGTGTATCGGACCATCCCCCGGCGAAATCAAGCCGTGCCGGCGCACACACCCAGACAACCTCATCTTCCCGGATCGCCAATCGCGAAACAGGTATATCATCTTCACTTTTATCAAGGCTTTGTTCAACAGCTTCCTTTACATAGTAAAAACCACTATGAAAAATTTCTTTGATGGGTTTATTGTATTTTTTATGAAGGGCGGATATAATTTGTGACGTCCGAGCCCGCTGAAGCGGCTGAGAATATAGTTCAAACAAACGAGCGAGAGAATTGAATACATGCTCGAAATCGGACTCAGTTTTGCACCATGCCAGTATATGCGAGGTGGGAACATGCCCGATTTCCTCCAATCCCTGTCCGATGTCAAAAATTCTGCCGCGTCTGTATAGTGCAGCACAATACTCACCCAGCCGAAAAAAATCGGCACGCGCGAGAATTTCTGCCATGGATAACTTTTTAGCGGCCTTCCAGGCGGCAGTTTTTTCCCATTGTAAAAACAGGGCTGTTTTTAACACCGAGTCAAATGACCGTCCCACGGGAAAAAGACGCGCTTCCCATATTATTCTCTCTTTTTTACCGGGCCATACTTGAGACGAAGTAATGTTAAACTTTTCCATCCATTTATCTAATGGTGTATTTAAAAAAGTGCCGTCCGCAGCAGAATTCTTAAAATTATCCCGGAGCCCGTAAATAACCGCCGCCCACATTTTTCCCTTGAGAGGGACCATGGCAAGACAGATGCCCTGTTTCAATTTCAGATCCCCGCTATATTCCGGGATATGGGTGAGTATGTTCTCACCGGCAAGCTCCAGTTGCCCACCGATGGTACATCCGCTGACCAGCACCGGCTGCCGGGCATAAACATGCTCCGTTTTTATATCAGAATTATAAACATAAATCTGTTTTAATCCTTGCACGGCCGTTCTGGAACCGGCAAAATTTTCAAACTGGTACTGGACGCCTGCGTCAGTTGTTACATTGACATTTTGAAGTAATTGTAAACTCGTACCGATATGAAAAAAACCACAATAGGGCAGTGTACAAACATGGAAGGGAATTTTACCTAAATCGGCTCCCGGTAACCAGCCCTGACCTAAAATTGCAAAAACAAACTCTTTGTAGATATCCAGGTACAAATGCTTGCTTATTATTTTTTTGTAAAGGTTTTTTTGCTTCAACAGGGAAAACACCACCGGCATTGAAAAATTCAAAATGCCGGTATCCACAAAGGCCCGGTCGTACAGGTCCAGCGCTCCGGATTCTAACATTTCCTCTCTAGTCGGTTTCTGCAAAAAACAGCCTACAGGACGGGGATTGACCTGTCCGTCTCCCACAACATAGACACCATGGTTCTTCGCAACGGTCCACTCTCCGGGATATGCCATGCCCGTTATACCATCAAAGGTAAACGTAACAAGCGCCGGATCAAAAGTCAAAAGTACATCACCCGAGGCGACGATGACCTGGCCTTCCGGCTGAACGGGGAATTGGGAAAGATTGTCCAGCAACGCATCAAACAGGGCAAAGTACCGGCGGCTCGGGATGGGTAGAAAGATTTTACCGAGCGCTGAAAAAGCCGGCAGGCGGCGGCTGTCCCCGCCGGAGTGCAAAATCAAAGTCCGCTTTCCTTCAAGCGTCAATCCGTGTTCATAAACAAGCTGAAACAACACAAAAATTGTACTGGAACCCGATCCGATTCTTTGATCTTCGGGATCCGCTATCACAAAAAACTTTGTATCCCGGGGTAATAGCCGGTTCTCCCGGCGCCAGCGCAATTGTTCCCGATAACCTTGCGCCTGGGATTCATTGGCCGCTGTTATGATGCACAGATCAAAATTCATAAAATTTATCATTCCTTAAAATATCGCCGTAACCCGCTTTTTTTGTCGATCACGATTAGTCCTTCCCGAAGATGAATATACTCTTTGTCGGAACCGGAATCCGTACCAATAATATTTTTCACATATTCGTCTGTTTCATCCACAATTTTAAACAAATCCCCTTCGCCGGGTGCCAGCGTACAATTAAAAGTATCCGTATCACGAACTACAATGGTATCGGAGCCGGATTTTTTATCGATTTTTTGAACCTGCCGGCAGGGAAAGCCAAGCTGAATGGTAAATGTGTGGGGTCCGTTGATATAGTCTTTATTGACCACAAGCAGGTAATCCTCATCGGTTTTCCGATGTTTCAGATATCCGACCATGGCATGTTTGGCAAAATCACCGGATATTTCTTCAACGATATGATAAACACGATTGCGTGAGCTGAGCATACGATCCGTTATACCTCGTTGTACCGCAAGACTGTTATCCACCCAGGTGGAATCCACGTGATAGACGGCAACAGGATTTAAATAAAGCAGTTCATGATCGAGGTTTAAAATTTCCTGTTTTAACCGTTTGAGTTCCATATAGCGTTCCTTTTGACCGGGGCGCAGGCTGCCGTCCTCCAAATTGAAGACGGCATCCGTCACATTTTCCTCCGGTGTGAGCCGGTAATACGACAATCCCTTTGCCCCGTATGCCAGCGCGGTCCATATCTGCAATCGAATCTGATAAACATCCGGGAACGGCCGTTGCCCGTCCTTGGCCACCTGAATCCACAACCAGAACGGCATATTATGTTCCAGTGATTTTTGCCGGATGATATCCAGACTGTGAAAATAGGTTTCCGAATTTCTAACCGAGGTGTTTGAAAAAAATGGGTAATAGTCAACACACAATACATTGATTCTATCGTCACTGTTTACGGTACTCAGATAGGAATCCAGATATCCATCGTACATCCGGGAGAATTTTTTCTGTGCGTTATAGCGGCCGTATCCGAACTGTTTATGATAAATAGGATAAAGGTTAATGAACGCCAGTTTTTTCCGTTGTCCCAATTCCCTGACAATGCGTTTATTGATCGCGCGGATATTTAACGAGTCCGCGGCACTCTCAGGTTCCGGTTCGTCCCACACGAACCAGCCGTATAACTGCGGATGGTCGATAATTCGGCGGCGTTGAGACAGTTCAGCCCGAATTGCCTGTTTGAGTCCCAGACTGTCGCGATAGGCTTCCGGATTTTCGAACATGCGGTGTTTGGCCTGGTCGGGCCACACCCATCCGGCGATCATGAGCATGGGCATCTTGATCCGTTCAGCTTCGGCGAAAACGTTTTGAATCGAGGGCAGTGAAGAATGCATATTGCTGTTACCCAAAACCGTACACACCATT
>JAFGEC010000487.1 GCA_016931775.1 Candidatus Zhuqueibacterota bacterium
ATCAGTCGGCCCAAACCAATCACAGACCGCCTGTACACGGCTGGAACCCCTTTTGCGCCCGACTTTACCTTCCAGCGTACCTTCATCGCCCGTGGTCCCCAACATGGCGGCAAGATGTCCGCCGGCGGAAGCGCCCCATACGCCAAAGCGCAGGGGATCCAGGTGGTACTTGTTTGCATGCGCTCTTAACCAGCGCACGGCAGCCTTGCAATCGTGGAGCTGTGCCGGAAAAATTGCGTGCTGTGAAAAACGATAACTGATACTGGCTACGGCAAATCCATGATCCGTAAGCAGCGGCACCGCAGGTGTCACGTTTTTATCGCCGGCACGCCACGCACCGCCGTGAATCCAAATAACCAGAGGCAACGGCCCCTCCGCTGCGGGAATATAAAGGTCTAACAAAAGTGACTTTTCATTGATGTCTGCAAATTCGACATCCCGAAAAGTGTTTTCTTCCGTCATCATTTTTTCGGTTTTATCCTGGGCGAAATTACACTGAAAAAGCATCAGAACGATCAGGCACAACTGTAATATTCCAGTCATTGTAAATTTCTCCTATCATTGTTTTTCATTTTCAGTATTCCCTCATAAGGGGATAACAGTCTTGTCTCAAGCACGGATTCAGCTCTCTCGATACACAACGAAACATCCCGCGGACGCGGTGCCGCACTGGGCAATGACGACATGGACACCGGTTGCAGCAGGTCGTGCGGATATCTTCCCTCTGAGGCGAGCAAGCAACCGAACCGGTACCGGTCAATTCTCTCACTGCCGGCCAGATGCAGGACTCCCGTAAAATCACCGGCTGCGAGCTCTAACAGAGCTTCAGCTGCATTGTCGACCAGGACCGGAGACCTGTATTGATCGTAAAAAAGCGGCACCGTCTTCCCTGCCTGAAGACGTTTCTCGATCCATTCGCTAAATGAGGTGCCGCCAAAACTCGGCTTGCCGTAAATCAGCGCCAGGCGGACATTGACGTAATCGCGGCAAAGTGAGGATACCGCTTTTTCCGCTGAAACTTTGGTTCGACCGTATACGGATAAAGGAGCGACCCTGTTTTCTTCCTTGTAGTATCCATCCTCGCCATCAAAGACCATATCACTGGATGTAAATATCAGTCTGATATCGAGATCGGCGCAGATTTCCGCCAAAAAACGTACAGCATCGGTATTAACGGCAAATGCCATCTCAGGATCGGTCTGACAAACATCAAGGTGGCTTATGGCGGCGGTATGCAATACGACATCGGGTTTAATGGTCTGCAGCGTCCGTTTAATTAATTGCGGCTGCCGGATATCAAATTGAACGGTTTGTTTCAGATTCGGGATGGAAGTGGTAAAAAAACCACCCCAGGTGTCATTTTTTGGAGCAGCCAACCGATACAAATGCCCGCCCAACAATCCGCTGACACCGGTGATAAAAAGACGATGTTTAGTCGATTGAATCAAAGTCAGTCCATATTTTAAAATAAACAGAACGGCGGTTTACAGATTTGATTTTGGACGCCGCTGGCCATACTGCACGGCACAAGGTGCGTTTTTGGCAACCACTTTATTCAATTTGCTGCACCAAAGCGCCGCAAAGGTTCTGCAACTCTTTGATCCGTCCAGATTTTCTTCTTGGGGGAAAGAGGCAAATTCGCACTTTAAATCGCAAAACTTGATTTTTGAAGATGTTACACCGGCATTTTCGCTCATATTAATTCCATATATTCGCCAAAATTATCAGTATTTATTCGCGGATACAACGCCGCGTTTGATAATATAAGAACCTGTAATTTATTATCAAGTTTTTTAAATCATGATTAAATTCACTTGCTTTTTCAAAACTTTATGATTTACTTTACAATAATAGTATAATTTTTAAAAAGACACGACGGTCATTTGCAAAAACAAAAATCGAAAATCAACGATTACAAGACGGCTTCGGAAAAAATATTCGGCTCTCCCTGGCAATTGGTGATGTGGGGACTAGCCGTTCATCTTGCCGCTATTCTGACTCAGGTTTTAATGCCAAATCACAGCCCGTCCTATATTTTTTGCGTGTGGTTGTTCGTTTTTTTTATATGCACAATACATGACGGTATCACGGCAGGCAGATTTAAAGAGAATCCGGGTCACAGCGCGGACATAAAGACATATGTCTTTCGGTTGTGGTTATTGCAAAGTTTAATTGTGACAACAGGCGCTATTTTATCCGTTGTCCTCATCTATTTAGGGGTGTATGATTATTTGCCGGGATTATGGCTGTTTTTTATCAGCCTTGTTCTGTTGCCACATATCATTATCGGTCAAAGAAAAGCTTTATTGCCTTTTACAATTTTACTCGTACTGGGCGGATTCGCGGCGATAACTTTTCTCATACCTTATGCACTGAGCGTGTTTTCACTCTGTTTTGGTGTCGGGGGACTTGTTTTCGGAATTTACTTTCTGATTGCACGTCAGTTTGGGGAGAAATAGAACGAAAAGTTCGCCACGACGATCAAAAAATTCAAACTTTCAGACTCGAATACAGAATAAAACCTTGACATTAATACAATATTTGATTAAAAAGGAATTTTCCGGCCAAAAAATATAAAACTAGCCGTATCGATATTTATCGGCGCGCACGACGGATTGCTGCTGCAACGGATTATGAACAAGACAATACTTGATTAAAAAAAAGCCGGTCAGACCCTTTTAGATTGTTTTTTGAACGGAATCATAAAATGATCGTTTAAAATTGAAAGAATTGAAGAACCGATTATGACAGGAGGATAAAGTGCGGGAAAAACTACTGAAACGATTGGCTGCCCTTCATTTACGCCGGCCCTGGCTTATGATGCTGATTGTATTTATTTTAACCCTTGTATTCGGGGGAATGGCCTCACGATTGACAATGACCACGCGCTGGTCGGACATGCTGCCGTCAAAGGATATCAGGACGATCAAGTACAACGAAATCATTGACGAATTTACCACTGCAACCAGCATCATTGTTGTCGTCCAGGGGGAGGAAAACCGAATCAAGGAATTTGCGGAATATGTGGTGCCGAAATTGGCAGTGTTAAAGGATACAAGCCAAAATAGCATCATCACAAAAAAAATAGAGAAACGACGCAAGCAGAGAGACACAGCCGAGGCGGATATACATGCACTTGAAGCCCAGAAAAACAGACAGCTGATCAAACGTATCGATTACAAGTCAGAGATAGAATTTATAAGAAAACATGGGCTCATACTCATCAAAGCATCTGATTTGGAAAATATGCAGGATATTTTTTCCAATCCCAATTTACCGGAACTCATAAACAATATAAACGCCGCATTGGAAAAAGAATACGTGGGCGATGAGGAATCCATGAGTACGCGTCAAAAAGAAGATCAGGCTGTTTTGGTTCTGGATGGCATCCGTGACCTGGTCACACTGCTGGATGCTTATACTCTGACGGAAAAGGTACCGGACATCAGGGCTCAAAAAGCGATAGACAAACTATTATTTGGTGAAACCTATTTTTTATCATATGATAAAAAAGCATTGATATTAAATATTATACCCAATTTTACCATGATGGACCTGGACCTGGTGGTAAAAGGCACCGACACGATACAAAAAATATTAAATGATGCTCTGGAAGAGTATCCGGATGTACGGGCCGGTTTAACCGGGATGATCCCCGTCGGCAGAGACGAGATGGTTTATTCGGAACAAAGCATCAGCACCACCAGTTACATTGCATTTATTGCTATTCTGATTATGCTGATTTTCGCCTTCCGCATGTGGAGTGCACCGCTGCTCGCGGGATTGAACCTGATCGTCGGAATTATCTGGGCAACCGGAATGGCGGGGCTTTTAATCGGCCAATTGAACTTTATGACATCCATGTTTGCGGTTATTCTGCTTGGTTTGGGGATCGATTTTTCCATCCATATTATCTCAAGTTTCACCGAAAACATTGATAAAGGTCTCAACATCGGTGAATCAATAATCGAAACATTCCACAAAACAGGCAAGGGCATTATCACCGGCGGATTAACCACGAGTGTCGCGTTTTTGGCCATGACTATTTCCAGTTCCCGCGGCATGAAGGAAATGGGAATCGTTTCCGGTGTGGGTCTGCTTTGTATTTTAATTGCAACATTTTTGTTTTTGCCTTCTTTACTAGTTCTCGTGACTCGGCGACGCCTAATGAGAAAAACAAAAAAAACCGGTCATCCTGCACCGAATAGGGGAATAAGTGAAAAAAGCAACATTTCATTCCGGTTTTTAGGGCATTTCTCACAGGTTCTATACCAGAGATATTGGTTTACGCTGATTTTTTCTGCCGGGATCACCGTTTTTCTGATCTTTTCCGCTCTCCGTATCACTTTCGATCATAATTATATGAACATTGAACCGAAAGGATTGACATCGATCGCTCTGCAGGATACGGTGATGAAAAAATTTGATATGAGCATGGATTACGGTCTGGTTTTGACCTCAGATGTCCAGGAATCAAGAGAAAAGACCGAACAGTACAGAGAAAGACCGACCGTGGCGTCGGTAGAGGACATCAGCGCATATTTACCATCGAAATCTGACCAACAAAAACGTAGACCACATATAAACACGATTCACGAAAAAATTTCATCGGCAAGAATGAGAAAAGGCTTTAAAGATGCAGACCTTGAACTTTTATTGCAGGGTTTGCAAAATCTGCACTATAACGTTCTTGAGATGCAGGACCTCGCGTTTCTCGGCGGCCGGGACAAGGTTGACAATAAATGTAAGGAGTTTTTGATTAATGAAAATGAAACGATCATCACAAGATTAAAAGACAGGATAATAAAGAATCCCGCGCTTTTTACAGTCAATATGTCCCGGTTCCAGGAGGACGCAGCGCCCTATTTTAAATCTTGTGTTCTCGATATGTGTAATCCGGAGGAAATCACATTAACGGACCTCCCCCCTTCCATCCTCGACCGCTACAGCAATAAAACTCGGGACAAGTTTCTCGTTACCGTTTTTCCCGCAGGAAATATCTGGCAGAATGCAGAATTTCTGGAACGCTTTGTCAGTGATTTGGAACAGGTGAGTCCCAAGGCCACCGGAATGCCGCCGGTTTTTAGAGCACTTGTTGAAATTATAGGCCGTGACGGAAGAAACGCCGCTCTATTGACCATTGTTGTCATGTTTTTTCTTTTATGGTATGATTTTCGCCGCCCGGCTTACGCGCTGATCGCCATGATTCCTCTAGCTGCGGGTGTGTTTTGGATGGTGGGACTGATGAAACTGCTGGGACAACAACTGACCGTGATGAATGTGATGGGATTGCCATTGATTATCGGTATCGGCATAGACGACGGGGTGCATATCATGCATCGATGGCTCGGTGAGGGAAAAGACAAAATAAAAATGATATTCACCAGCACGGGAAAAGCCATCTTGTTGACATCCTTGACGACGATGTTGGGATTTGGATCGCTGGTGTTTTCCATCTGGAGAGGATTCGGCCAATTGGGCAGTGCCATGTTTATCGGCGTGGCGGCCTGTTTCCTGACAACCGTATTGATTTTACCGGGAATTTTAGGATGGCTGAATACACGGCGCCGTGTTGAATAATAACCGCAGGAGAGAGACTTTCATTTTTTCAGGAGGTGAAAAATTTAGGGTATCCCCCCAAATTGGATTTATATTGATAAACATACCGATACGATCAACCGGATTTTCACGCATCAGTATGAGGTTCTTAACCTCGCGCAGAGAGACTATGTTAATCAAGATATATACTTTCAAATTTAAATGC
Source organism: Candidatus Zhuqueibacterota bacterium (assembly GCA_016931775.1). Taxonomy (GTDB): domain Bacteria; phylum Zhuqueibacterota; class Zhuqueibacteria; order Residuimicrobiales; family JAFGEC01; genus JAFGEC01. The sequence goes on from JAFGEC010000487.1 coordinate 5,765, forward strand.
GTTACAAAGCTTTTAGTTTAACGCAGAGCCGCAGAAATTTTAACCGGGCAGCTTGGATAAACGTATCAGCTATTCCGATTATGTTTTTTATAGAATTATGGATAAAAACGAAGAATTTTACAAAATTCTTGATTTATGACTCTCTCTGTTGTCTTCCCCGTGCCCTTTGTCTCCTCTGTGGTTTTATAACACCCAAAAAACAGGTTATTTTATAAAAAAATACGGTGCGCCGGACCGGTGCACCGTATTTTTAAAACTTTTAAAAAACAGGACTTGATTTTTCCGATCGAATTGCATCACCTGCTATTTCAATAAAGTTAACCGTTTGGTGAGGACCTGCCGGTCGTTACCCGATTGAACCTCTAGACGGTAAAAGTATGAGCCACTCGCCATTTGTACACCATAGGTGTCGGTGCCGTTCCATGTGAATTGGTGGGTCCCTGCTTCCAGGTTACCGTCCACAAGGGTATTGACATTTTCACCAAGCAGGTTGTAAATCGCAAGCTTTGCGTAACCCTGTTGGGGCAATGAAAAACTGATTTCTGTGGTTGGATTGAAGGGATTGGGAAAATTAATCATGGTAATTTTTTTCTTCCGGTTATTGTCGTTGGCGTCATTATCGTTAATTTGCGGGTTATCAAAAATTTCCACGGCATAATCCTCAACCTCGCCGTCTGGCGCCAATCCTAAAGGTTTTAAACCAGCCCTTGTAGACAGCCGAATACGTGCAAAAGTGCGCCCGGTATGGGCAAAACGCGGCACCTTGAAATAAAGTATATGATTGCCGGTTGTCAACACCGTATCGCGGATGATATGTTCAATTCTGCCGATCCATCTGCCGTTTGCATTAAAGTCGATCCAGCCGTTTACATATCCTGTTCCCTGTACCTGTACGGAGACGCGTGCCCGACAACCCTGAATCAAAGAATCAACAAAAACAACACCGTCTTCATCATCGATAGTGTTGATATCGTCACCCGTTGCATCGGCATTAGGCTGGCCGTCGGATTCGGAATCGATACACGCACCCAGATTCAGGCCTTCCACAATGGCATGACGCGCACCGTTATTGCATAACAAGGTGGGATAGGGCTGATCCGGCGCATCACCGTAATCCAGTTCAGGCGCAGGGCCATTATCAAAGTTGATTAAATAATCCTCCACTTCACCATTCGGCGCCACAGCGGGTTGCGGACCAAACGGCTTTAAATCCACCGCAGAACTGAAACGGAAACGGGCATAAGTGGGACCCGAAACCGTGGCCCAAAACGGAATACTCATTGTGAGGACGTTGGTGCCGGCGGATAACAGGGTATTATTAAACACATGTTCGACCGTACCTTTCCATTTTTTATCTCCATTGTAATCTATCCAGGCATTTAAATAACCATCGACGGAGGCTACAACCTCGACCTGCACGGTCGTGTTGGTCAGCAACGGATCGAGAAAAGTGACGCCGTCTTCATCATCTGTTCCATTAAGGTCATCCCGGTCAGCATTGATACTAGGTTGTCCGTTGGCTTCAGAATCCACGCCGGCACCCAAATACGTGATATCGTCAATAACATGACAGGCACCCCTGTTAGCCAATGTTACGGGATAAAAGTATGTTGAATCACGTTCGGGTGCATCACCGAAATCAAATTCGTGCTGTGCCCATGCGAACTGGCTGGTCATAATAAGGACACCAACCATCATTAATAAATTCCCCTCCTTTGAACCGATTAAAAAATTGATAGCGCGTTTCATTTTGTCTCTCCTTTTTAAATAATGAATATTCAATTGCTCGGTGCTCGTCTAAAGAGTCCCACTTTAGTAACTATCCGTTCCAAAGAGAAATGTAATGCATACCGGCATGTAATTGTACCCCATCACCGGCAACGAGCGTGCCAAAAATCAAGTAAGCACTTCCATCAAATAAAAACAATATGTTAAGACATTTTACACGAATATGTAATTTAATTATGTACGAGGAGGAACAATAAAATGAACGTGCCGGTACGCAAGCCCCCTAAAAAAGATACATATGAAATATAATTTTTAGGGGATGCCCTTCAGGACTTTCCTGTTGTAACTGTGAAGAATTTCTTTTATATTTAGGACAAAAAAAGAACAAAAAGGAGAATCTTGATGAAGGCAAATGTTGTTTATTTTTACGTTATTTTTTGTTTTTATGCAGTAATAATTTCCGCAAATCTTTTTGCAGGCCCGGATTTAAAAAAGGAGGACGAGGTCATTGAAAAAAAGGTGAACGAATTGCTCGCCCAAATGACCGTAACCGAAAAAATCGGACAATTGCAGCAATTATCTTATTGGGGTGAAAAGGTTCCTGATGAGCTTGCCGAGCAGATTCGTGAAGGTCGTATCGGTTCGTTTTTAAATGCGGGTGACCTGGAAATTAAAAAGGAATTACAGAAAATCGCCGTCAAAGAGAGCCGTCTGGGGATTCCCTTGATATTCGGCCGCGATGTCATCCACGGTTATCGCACGGTTTTTCCAATCCCGTTGGGACAGGCTGCCAGTTGGAATCCGGCCATTATTGAAAAAGCGGCGGCGGTAGCCGCCAAAGAAGCGTCCGCCGACGGTATCCATTGGACGTTCGCGCCCATGATCGATATCGCACGGGACCCGCGCTGGGGACGTATAGCTGAAACCTGTGGTGAAGATCCATTCCTGACAAGCACCCTCGGTGCTGCGATGGTACGCGGATTCCAGGGTAAAAATCTTGCCGATCCTCAAACCATCGCCGCCTGCGGAAAGCATTATGTAGGCTACGGTGCGGCGGAAGGCGGCCGTGATTACAACACATGTAATATTCCTGAAAGAGAACTGCGCGATATCTATTTGCCCACATTTCACGCCGCAGTGGAGGCCGGTGTGGCCACCATCATGAGCGCCTTCAATGAAATCAGCGGCGTTCCAGCGTCAGGCAACGAGTTTACCCTGCGCACCGTCTTGCGTGATGAATGGGGATTCGACGGTTTTGTGGTCAGTGACTGGACATCCATGACGGAAATGATCGCACATGGTTTCTGTAAAGACAACCGGGAGGTGGCACTTAAATCCATGAAAGCCGGCGTGAATATGGAGATGGTTTCCACCACTTATGCAACTGAACTGGAAAAGCTCATCACCGAAGGTTTAATCCCGGAAAAGCTCCTGAATGAAAGTGTTGCCAATATTCTACGCATCAAATTTCGTCTGGGCCTGTTCGACCATCCGGTGAGTGACGGCAGCCGGCAGAGTGAAATTTTTCACCCCGATTTTTTAAAACTGGCAAAACAGGCGGCACTTCAGAGTGTGGTGATGTTAAAGAACGACAACAACTCCCTGCCTCTGTCCGGAGATAAAACCATCGCCGTCATCGGTCCGCTGGCGGACAGTCCGGTGGATCAGATGGGTATGTGGACAATGGACGGCCGCAGTGAGGATACGCAAACACCGTTGTCGGCGATAAAGGAAAAAATCGGCGAAAATCATGTCAAATATGCACCCGGATTAAAAACCAGCCGTACTGTGGATAAAGCCGGTTTTGAGGATGCCGTAAAAGCGGCCGAAGCATCGGATGCGGTTGTGCTATTTTTAGGTGAAGAACAGATATTGTCCGGTGAAGCCAAATGCCGGGCTTTTCTTAATCTTCCCGGCGCTCAGGAAGAACTGGTGGAGGTGGTTGCCGGGACGGGGAAACCCGTCATCGTGGTGATTATGGCCGGACGGCCGTTGACGTTCCAGCATGTAACGGAAAAAGCCGGCGCGGTTCTGTACGCCTGGCATCCCGGTACAATGGGTGGTCCCGCACTGGCGGATATTCTTTTCGGCGTTGTGTCACCATCCGGCAAACTTCCGGTCACATTCCCGCGTACCGTCGGTCAGGTGCCGATCTATTACGCACATAAAAATACCGGCCGGCCGCCGTCCCCATCCTCACTGGGTATCCCCATGGGTACGCCGCTCGACCCCCAGGGTTTTACCAGCAAATATCTGGATGTCGATTTTACCCCCGAATATGTGTTCGGTTACGGACTCTCATACACGACGTTCGAATACAGTAACCTCAAACTGTCGGCCGAAAGCATGCCGATGGACGGATCGATAACCGTGTCCGCAGACATTACAAATACCGGTGACGTTAAAGCGTGTGAAATCGTACAACTGTACGTCCGTGACCTTTTCGCCAGCGTAACACGTCCGGTGAAGGAGCTGAAAGGTTTTCAGCGGATTTTACTGGAACCCGGTGAAAGTAAAACAGCCACTTTTACGTTAAAGACCGGCGATCTGACTTTTCATGACATAAACATGAACAATGTCACCGAACCCGGTGATTTTAAAGTGTGGATCGGTCCGAATTCAAAGCAAGGATTGGAAGGGGGATTTAAGGTGGTTGAGTAAAAAAAAATGCGGCGCTCCCTTTGGGGTGCGCCGCATTTTAAATCGAGATCATCTTTAATAAAGCTTCCTTTTTTATACTGAATAATGGGGAAATATATTGTACACAAAAAGTATACGAAGAGAATTACGTAACAAAAAAACAATCATCAGGAATATTTTTCGATATTTAATTGCTTATTTCAAAATTCCCATACGTAAAAACCAATTCAACTATCAATCCACCTCTTTTCCGTATTTTATACATTATTATAATAAAACCTGGACCAATGAAAGAGCGGTTGAAATTCCTATCGCAAAACATTGGTACCAACAATATAAAAGCAAAAACATTTTGGAAATCGGCAACGTACTATCTCATTATATGAAATTAAACCATACGGTCGTTGATAAATACGATATAAGACCCAGTTCATACATCATTGGCCAGGACATCGTTGAGTATATCTCCCCCACTCTTTATGATCTCATTCTCAGTATATCAACATTCGAGCATATTGGATTTGATGAGAATCCTCAGGAACCCGAAAAGTTAACAAATGCATTCGTTAAGGTTCGTTCATTACTCAACCAAGAGGGCGTTGCCATTATTACAGTCCCGGTTAACTATAATCCATACCTGGACAAATATATTAAAGACAATTATTCCCAATTCAGTGCTGTCACATGTTTTAAACGTATTTCTAAAGCCAATGAATGGAAACAAATAGAATTTGCGAAAATTTTTAACTGTAAATATGGTTCGCCGTTTCCCAAGGTAAATGGTATCATGATACTCGAGTTAAAAAAAACAAAATAGTTGATTAATTCCGAATATATTGCTATTATTTTATCGAGTGTGTCCAGTTTATTTACTGAGGATTTTTCGCAGAGTATACATTTTTTGAGCATGTTGTTTTCTAAACCTGATCAAATTTAATGACTATTCTGGACTGAATTTATACAATTTAGTGACAGAGAATTTAAAAAACTCGTTTTCTCCGGTAAACTAAAAGTATATACATTGTAATCCTAAAAAGAAATCACAATATAAGGATTATGATCATGTCAAAATATTTTTTTATCATTTCGGTATGTGTTCTGAGTATTATCTCCTGTAAATTAATCACAAATCCGGACAACGATCCCCCCAATGTACAAATTCTCAAGCCCATTGCAGGCTCTTCTGTATCCGAAATAGTAAAGGTAACTGCGATAGCGAGTGATAATGAGGGCATCCGGAAATTAAATCTTTGGGTTGACGGATATCACATTCAAGATACGGATGATACACAAGAACCGTATGAATTTCTCTGGAACACAGTAAATTATGCCAATAAAACAGAGCATATGCTTACAGTGCGGGCTTTTGATGTTAATGATAATATCACTGACAGTGCGCCGGTCAAAGTTATCGTGGACAATACACCAGCATTCCCAACACGAATTGAAATTACAAATATAGAATTCAAAGATAATTCATTCATTATCACTTGGACAACAAGTCCTGATCCTGATTTCGCATCATATAAGCTGTACGAATCAGACAATGAATTGATGGGTAATAAAACCCTTATATTTTCAACTTCCAATATCAATCAAACCGAATTTACCGTCGTTGGAATTGATGAAAATGAAGTGAGATATTACCAACTTGGCGTAACTGATACATTCGGCTTTGAAACGTCAAGTACAATCAAGGCGGCCGGAACCGAGATACCACCTACCGGTCTAATTGCATGGTACCCGTTTTCCGGAAACGTTTTGGACAAAAGCGGCAACAACAACCATGGCGAGGTAAACGGCCCAATCCTTGTTTCCGACCGTTTCGGAAATCCAAACAGCGCCTATTATTTCGATGGCGTTGATGATTATATTCAAATCC
>JAFGEC010000488.1 GCA_016931775.1 Candidatus Zhuqueibacterota bacterium
GTTGTTAATTTGATCATATCTCTGTCCGGTTCAATATTAAAAGTGAATCGATCCGGCGGGGAAAGTCAAGGATTTGTTTGGATTTACAGGGTTATTTGAAAAAAAGTCGTAAAATACTACTTGATAGTCAGGCAGAAAAGAACATTCCCACAGTGAGCCTCATGTACTTCACCCTGTCAAAAAACCGGCTCCATCTCCGGGCAAAAACGTACAAAATCATGACAAATCCACCACAAATTAGTGACATATTCAAATAAATTTAAGAGTATGTTCGTTTATCTTGTCTCTAATATAATAGGCGGAAACCGCAAAAAACTGCGGTAAATTGGGCAGTAAAAAATTTAACTTTTCATTTTTTTTGTGACGTTTTACCCTTTTTTTGTCATATAAAATGAATAAAACATAAATTCTTATGTCATTTTTGTGCTTTATTGCCTTTCTCCCTTCCCCTCAGCAATGTCAAACATTATATAACGGCATAGGTCACATTCCTGAAGTCTATCGTGTCCCCTGGCACGAGGCGGGATTGCTACAAGACACTCCTGATCCAGTCGGTTTCAACGGAGCCGGGGGGAATGTCAAGGGATTTGGGGGAATAACATGTGGAAGAATGGTGAGCGATTAGAAAATGTAGATTTTTAATGTCCCAAAAATATGTGCAATATAAATACAAAGATTATGTTTCGGTCAACAGTTTAAAAGACTTAAAAATCTGGTCTTTATCATAGAGTTGATTTGTAATGTATTTATGAAGAATGGAATTTATCAATGTTTGATATGGAATACCTTCATTTTGGGCCTTTTCCTTGAGTTTCTCCAAATCATAACTTGAAATTCGTAAACTGATTGATTTATTCTTTCTCGCTTGTTCCAGGATATTTTCTATTTTTTTTCTTTTAATTTCTGAGATTGGCTCAAGAGCTTCAATATTATCCTCAATCGCCTTTTCTTCATCTAATAATTTATTTGTTTTCATTATTATCACCATACTTTGTATGAAACTTTCTACTCGGAAAAGCTGTTTTTAACACGATTTGATCATGCTCATTTAAGATAAATGGTACAACCCAAATGTAATTTTTAATTTTCATTATAAAATATAGTTGTTCATCCCTGGTCGGGTTTTCAAGTATTTCCAAATAATCACCACCAAGAATTCTATCTGCAATTTCATCAAAAGAAATTCCACGGTTTAGTATTAACCATTCATTTTTATTTTGATCCCATATAATATCCATAAAACAATATAGTACAATGTATATACAATGTCAACGATTTTATGATTTGTTACCCGTTGCTTCCAAATTCAAAAAACCAAATAAATGACAAGTAAAATGGAATTTAGACCGGATCGTGCGGATCATCCTGACGGTTTTTGTGGGGTCGGGTGGGAGCCTGTCATTTTTTCTCCAGATTATCCCACCAAGTATCCCGTCGGGGGTGCTGGGAACTCACCTCACCAGCGCCATTTTCCTGACCTGAGAATATTCTTCGTACTCCATCCTAATTAAATATATTCCGGCTGGTACAGATAATCCTCTATCACTGGTACCATCCCAATTAACAGAATCTTCTCCAGGAGATTGATCATTGTCAACAACGGTTTTGACATACTGACCAAGTGAATTGTAGATTTGTAAACTAATATGTGTTTCTTCGGGTAACTGATAACTAATCGTTGTCTCAGCATTGAATGGATTTGGGTAGTTCAGATAAAGACAAAATCCTTTTGGCATAGCTGTCAATGTTGGTGTCTTAACCCTTGTCACAGCATTGTCCATAGCTTCATCCAAAAAAAGGAGTCCACTTTCAACCGCATCTTCTCCAAGAAAATGTCCTTGGGGCTCCTCAAACACTTTGTATGTGTGCTCTACATTTAGAGCTTCGAGCTCCTCATGAAATAGGTCTGTTGCCTCCTTGTTTGTATATTCAGGAGGGATTCGCGTATCGAAATATATCTCAAGCGGATACTTGTACACTTTAGGATTCTGCATTAGTGTCGCCGGATCATAATTGGCAAGCCACTTTCCTTCAAAGATTTCTGGGATGAACTCGCCCGAAGAATTCACAGCAAAGTCAACTTGATAATTGGAAGTATTTTCTAAATTAGGGGACCATGCTGCTGCCATAGCGAAAAACCATGTAGAGATGAATCCACCATCGGGAAAGAATAAATAGTAGTCTGTCGTCCAGGGATATTCAGCCAGTAAAAAAGGCAGCCAGATGCGCCACACCTTTAAGGCGATCGCACCATCGTGTGCAGCAACTAAACCAAACTTTGCATTATTTCTCACCGCGATTCGAACCGATCCTTCAGCACCCATAGAGAAACCGCCAATCGCACGTTTGACCCGGTCTTGGATAACATTGTATTGAGCTGAAAGCCAATCGAGCAAATCAATAGTAATTACGCTCTCATATTTCCCATTACGAATCGAATCTGTGTACTCATGAAAATTGAGCCAATTTTCTCCATTAACTCCCGGCCAAGTAACTTGAGGCAATACCACAATAATTGGATCAATACTTTTATCCGTGATCATGCGATCGAGAATGGGCTTCATAATATCCCTGCACCTTTCAGCGTTATCCCCTGCTGCACCATGAAGGAAGATATACAATCTATACGGCTCGCCAGTTTCTGAATATTCACTTGGAAGATAGGTGTGAACCTCAATATCATGTCCTACTGATGTAGATGACATAATTTTTGTGTCAATTGTACCTTCTCCCGCAGGATTCGCAAAAATTTGACTGTAAGAGATCACAAAAATTAAAGAAGCGATGAAAAGCTTAAATCTTTGATTCCTCATGACTTCTTTAAGTTTCTCTAAAAGTAAAAAAAAACCGTAATGTCAAGTTAAATCGGAGGAAGCGGAGAATAAAATTGTTGGGAAAATGTCAAAAAGATTGTAAAGAAAGGTAATGAACAAACACCGTCCGCCAAAGGAATGGTCCGCCTGCGGATTGAAAACGATGTCGCCGGCAAGGCAGATTACAGTGAGTGTGAGTGTCAATATGGTTGTTAATTTGATCA
>JAFGEC010000489.1 GCA_016931775.1 Candidatus Zhuqueibacterota bacterium
ACTGTATCACCATCCAGGCTCGCAATCTTTTAAAAATGCTGTCCGAAAAAGTGTTTTACCGAACGGACTGGTTGTCGTTTCCGAATACATGCCCTATGTCAGGTCCGTATCCATCGGTGCTTACATTCGTGCCGGATCCGTCAACGAATCTCCCGGCAATAACGGCATTGCACATTTCCTTGAACATATGCTTTTCAAGGGTACGAAAAACAAAACAGCCCTCGAGATAGCCCAGAGTCTGGAATCTCTCGGAGGCACCTTAAACGGCGCCACCGGGAAGGAGAACAGTGTTTACCATGCCCAGGTGCTCGACGAATTTGTCCCGGTCGCCATCGATGTCCTGACCGATCTTTTGCAAAATCCACGTTTTGAAAAATACAATATCCAAAAAGAAAAAGAGGTTATCCTGGCGGAAATCAGTCACTCCCGCGAAGATCCTGAAGAGCTGATTGTCGACCGCTTTTACAGCCATCTTTTTCCGGATCATCCGCTTGGATATCTCATTTACGGCACCCCCGAAAACGTTCGTGGATTCCGCTTAAACGATCTGCAGGAATACATGGACAATTTTTACACCCCGAATCAGACAATTTTTGCCGCTGCGGGAAATATTCAGCATGAAAAATTTGTCGATCTTGTACAGAACACATATCACAGGAAAAATAGTGGCTATGAATGGAAAACGGCGCCGCTGAGCCCGGTGCATGTCGGACTTGAATTTGAATTTTTGACTTCCCTGCAGCAGGCCCATATTTGCATCGGAACACGAGTTTTCGGAACGGGCGATGAACGAAAATATGCGCTGGTGCTTATGGATGTATTGCTGGGCGGTGGTATGAGCTCGCGTTTGTTTCAGAATATTCGCGAAAAGTATGGTTTTGCCTATTCGGTTTATAGCTTTACCGATTTTATGCAGGAAACCGGTGTTTTTGGCGCTTATATGGCATGTGCGCCTGAAAAAGTTGAAAAATCCGTAGACCTGGTGATGAAAGAATTTAAAAAAATCGCAAAAAATTCAGTGACAAACGAAGAACTGCAGCGTGCAAAATCACAGGTAAAAGGCAATATGCTGCTGGGACTGGAGAGCAGCGGCCGGCGAATGCGAAAAATAGGTGAAACGGAAATATATAGCCGCGACCACCTTTCAATCTCGCAGCTGGTGGAAAAAATTGAAAGGATTCAAACATCGGAGTTGGTGGAACTGGCACGAGAATTTTTGGACAAGTCAAAACTTAATATAACCGTTATTTCTCCCCAAAATATTTAAACAGGAGGCGATATGAACATTGGTGTTCCAAAAGAGATCAAGACAGCCGAAAACAGAGTGGCGCTGGTGCCTTCCGGCGCAGAAGTTTTGATACACCACGGGCATACCGTGTACATTGAAAAAGACGCCGGTCTTGCCAGCGGATTTTCCAATCAGAGCTACATGGATATTGGTGTCAAAGTTTTGAGTACGGCAAAAGAAGTGTTTGATATTGCAGATATGATTATGAAGGTCAAAGAACCTCTGTCGCAGGAATATAAATTGATAAAACAGGGGCAGATCCTCTTTACCTATTTTCATTTTGCCGCCTCTTTGGAACTTACAGAAGCGATGATGGCATCGAAAGCGGTTTGTATTGCCTATGAAACCGTTGAAACACCGGACGGCAACTTGCCGCTGCTGATACCCATGAGCGAAGTGGCCGGCCGTATGGCGGTTCAGGAAGGAGCCAAGTATCTTGAAAAATATTTCGGCGGCCGTGGAATTCTTTTGAGTGGAATACCCGGTGTTAAACCCGCCAGTGTGGTGATTATCGGCGGCGGTGTGGTGGGTACCAATGCCGCGAAAATGGCCGCAGGATTGGGTGCAAACGTCAGCATCCTGGATGTGGATTTGAACCGGCTGCGTTATCTGGATGACGTGATGCCTAAAAACGTCACCACCCTGAAATCCACTCCCCATGCCATTCGTGAGGCTATTGCCCACGCGGATCTGGTCGTGGGTGCGGTACTGATCGCCGGTGCCAAAGCCCCCAATTTGATCACCCGAGATATGCTGAAATTAATGAAAAAGGGCGCCGTCGTTGTCGATGTGGCGGTGGACCAGGGCGGATGTGTGGAAACCATTCATCCCACGACCCATCAGGAACCCACTTATGTGGTGGATGATATTATTCATTATGGAGTGGCCAATATGCCCGGTGCCGTGCCCATGACCTCCACCATCGGACTGACAAACGCAACTCTGCCCTATGCTCTGGATATTGCCAATATGGGATACCTGGATGCCATTAAAAATGTACCTGACATTGCCCTGGGAGTGAATGTTATCGACGGGAAAATCACATACAAGGGTGTGGCGGATGCCTTTGACATGACCTATACACCGCTTGAACAGATTTTTAAACAAGATTGAGTATACTTGCTTACCATATGGTCACCCCCCGCTTTGTATGGGGGGCGACCCGTGTAACTCCCGGGCAATTTTTTAAACATATCGATGCCGCACGCCGTTTGGGATTCAGGTTTTTGACTCTATCCGACTATCTGGCCTGCAGCGAGACCTCGCAGTGTCTGGCTGTCACCTTTGACGACGGTTATGAATCCGTCTATCAATACGCCCGGCCGGTTTTGAATCGTTTCAACATCCCCGCCACGGTCTTTTGTATACCCGGTTACACCGGACAGTACAATACCTGGGATGTCAATATCGGCTGGCAGCGCTTCCGGCACATGAATTGGCATCAGCTGCATGAACTGCAGCAGGATGGCTGGGAGATCGGCGTGCATGGTCTATCCCACCGTGACCTGACCGTGCTCGAATCCCATGATATCGAAAAAGAACTGTCGGCACGCCGTATCGTAGAGGCCCATCTCGGACGGTGCAGTCCGGTGATTGCTTATCCGTTCGGCAATGTGAACGCTGCAGTGTGGCCGTTGTGTCAAACCGCCGGATTCCGCGCGGGTATCGGACTGGGCATCCGGCGTGATGGTGTGCCGCCGGAATATAATATTGAACGTGTCGGGGTTTATCTGTTCGATACGGCAAGATCCATGCGGGAGAAAATACTTGCGAAAAACAAAAGGTTTTACCATATTATTTCAAATATAATGAACGTATGCTCCAACGGCAGCGTTATTGTAAAAAAGAGCAGTTGGTTTTAAAAAAAACACTTGAATTTTGAAACAATTATCACTATTTTCAGAGTCCAGTGACAAAAGCAAACCCCCATTACGCGAGTTGATGGAGGACAAGGCGGTGAAACGGCTATACTTTTCCATCGCCCAGGTGAGCAAGGTCACGGGAATAAAGCCTTATGTGTTGCGGTACTGGGAGACGGAGTTCAGTGAGCTCCGGCCGGCGAAAAATTCCGCCGGCAACAGAGTCTACCGCAAAAGCGACATCAAGATGGTGTTTTTGATCAAGCGTTTGCTCTACCAGGAAAAATATACCATCGAAGGTGCGCGGCAGTTCCTGCACCGGTTGCGGCAGCAAAGAGACAAAAAGCTGCAGATGTCATTAAACGAGATGAATAAAGGCGATCTGTTGCAGGAGATCAGGAAAACGCTGCTTGAGATGCTAAAGATATTGGAAGGGGGCAGCGAGTAAGAGATATTGTATTAATTTTGTTCGGGGCGTAGCGCAGTCCGGTTAGCGCACTTGACTGGGGGTCAAGGGGTCGGAAGTTCAAATCTTCTCGCCCCGACAAAAAACAAGTA
>JAFGEC010000490.1 GCA_016931775.1 Candidatus Zhuqueibacterota bacterium
GCCGGATAAATATTGATGCACGGATAATGCGACTGTATGACCCTGACCGACTGAACGTACCGCCATGCGCCCGGGTGAGACGGCATTACCGGCGGCAAACACGCCCTGCTCCGATGTTTTGAGTGTAGCGCTATCCACGTCGATACCGCGTTTTCCCATAGCCACACCAAAATTTTCGTTTTTTAACAGGTCGATTTCACCGACGGCGACCACAATAGCATCATATTGCTTCTGTAGCGAGTCAAATGTGATATCCCTTCCGATATGTTGATTTTGCAAAAAACGGACACCGGTCTTGCGTATAATCTGAATTTCCGAGTCCAGCACCTCGTGAGGCAAATTGGGAACATCGGCATAACGAAGTTGTCCGCCGGGTCGTTCCTCCTTATCGTACACAAAACACTGATGGCCATACAGGCGCAAATAATAAGCTGCGGATAAACCCGCCGGACCGGAACCGATAATCGCAACGTTGTTCCCGGTATCCTTGTCACAAAACGGAACATACGGATTCCCGCTGGCCAGGTCGTAATCGGCTGCAAACCGCTTGAGTTCACAGATGGCGATGGAATCATCGAAAGCTTTTCTGTTACAGCCCTTTTCACAGGGTGCGGAACATATTCTTCCCAAAACACCCGGCAGTGGAATATCCTTTTTTATGGTTCGAATGGCCCTGTCCATTTGCCCTGCAAAAATTTCACGTATCATTTGTGAAATATCCATATGTGCGGGACAAATCCGCTGGCAGGGCGCTTCACAATCACCTGAATGCTCGCTGAACAGCAGTTCCAGCGCATCTCGACGGGCTGTTTGCACTGCATCACAACGGGTATCGATCTGCATGCCGTCCTGAACCAATGTAGAACAGGCCGGTAACAAACGGTTGGTTTTGACATCGAGAACAACACAAAGCATACATGAGGTGAAGGGTTTATACAACTCATTGAAGCACAAGGTCGGAATCGTAATGCCCAACCGGCTGGCAGCCTGTATTATTGTGCTATTTACGGGAACTGAAATTTTTCGATTATTTATTTCAATGAGTATCATATTATTCCACAATCACAGCGTTTTCAGGACAAACTTGCCGGCAGGTATCACAGCGCGTGCACTTATCATCCGATATGACATGTTTTTCATAGGGAGTTGATTGAATCGCATCGACGGGACAATGCTGGGCACAGATCGTACAACCGATACAGTTGTCGTTAATTTTATACCGTATCAGGGCACTGCACTTTTTCGCCGGACAACGTCCCTGAATATGTGCTTCATATTCCTCACGAAAGTAACGAAGCGTCGTTAAAATGGGATTGGGCGCGGTTTTACCTAAACCGCACAAACTGCCGGATTTAACTTTTTCTGCAAGACTCTGCAGCTCATCCAGATCCGATGGCTTACCTTTGCCGGAACATATATTTTCCAGAATATCCAGCATCCGGCGGGTACCGACGCGGCAAAAAGTACATTTTCCGCACGACTGATCCTGAGTAAAACTCAAAAAATAGCGGGCAATATCCACCATACAATCGGTTTCATCCATTACGAGCAATCCCCCGGATCCCATCATAGCCCCTGCTTCAGTCAGAGCTTCATAATCCACGGGGATATCAGACAAACGCTCGGGAATACAACCACCCGACGGGCCACCAACCTGCACCGCTTTAAACGCCTTACCACCCGCCATTCCACCGCCGATCTTTTGTACGATTTCCCGAATAGTCATTCCCATAGGCACTTCAATCAAACCGCCGCGGGCAATTTTACCAGCCAGGGCAAAAACCTTTGTCCCTTTGCTTTTTTCAGTACCCAAACGGGCAAACGATTCGGCTCCCTGGCGGATTATCCATGGAACCAGGGCAAACGTTTCCGTATTATTGACCAGCGTAGGTTGTCCCCACAATCCCTTTTCAGCAGGAAATGGAGGCCGATTATGCGGCATACCCCGGCGGCCTTCGATCGAAGCAATCAGAGCTGTTTCTTCGCCGCAAACAAAAGCCCCGGCACCCTGCATTATTTGCAGGGACAGCGAAAATCCGGAGTTGAGAATATTATCCCCCAACAATCCTTCTATATTGCATTGATCCAGCGCCTTTTGAATCCGTTCGACAGCCAGAGGGTATTCAGCCCGTATGTAAAAATATCCATCGGTTGCCCCAACACAGTGAGCGGCAATGATCATTCCTTCAATAATCCGGTAGGGATATGATTCAAGCAGCATCCTGTCCATAAAAGCGCCGGGATCACCTTCGTCACCATTACAGATAATATATTTGGGAGTTTTATCTTGCACTTTAACAGCCTGCCATTTTTTGCCGGTGGGAAATCCTGCCCCACCCCGGCCGCGTAACCCACTGTCCATAATAGCTTGGATTATTTCCTCTCGGCTTTTTTCTTTCAGACATTTTTGCAGTGCCGTGAATCCACCCTGCTGTTTATACTCCCTCAAATCAATCGGATCCAGTACACCACAAAATTCAGTCGCAATGTGCTTTTGCGGATCCAGAAAGGCCGACACATGAGGATCACGCACATCGATGGCATATTTTTTTACCGTATCGGCCTCGTCCGTCAATAAAAACTTTCGAATGGTTTTAATCGATTGACGGCGCAACCGTTGTACGAATCCGGTAGGGAGGAAATTATCCTGTACAATATCATCGACATCCTTCGCGTCCACTCTGGCGTAAAATTTGGTCGGTCTGTCTGAAACACTTACCTCAATAAGCGGCGTTCGGTGACAGATACCGACACATCCGACCCGCTTTGTCGGTATTTTTATTCCGTTCGCGGCTAATGACTGCTCCATTGCCTGGTAAACCTTGCCGCTGCCGCTGGCAATACAACATGAACCAAGTCCGATTCGAATTTCACCGTCAATAATCTGCGCATTGCCCGCTGTGCGGACTTTATCGACAGATTGTTCCCGTTTGTTCAGGAAATCATGAACGATTTCATGGACCTTATCCGGCACCACATGTCCGTAGGTCGTGTCGTCAATCTGAACCACCGGAGCCAAGGTACAGCAACCGAGACAGGCAACTTTTTCAATCGTAAATAAACCATCGGGATCGGTATCCCGTCCCTTTTCAACGTGCAGTTCACGGCACAGGGAATCGTGAACAAGGTCCGCCCCTTTGACGTGGCAGGCGGTTCCGATGCAAACATTGATGACATGTTCTCCAATGGGTTCGTGACGGAATTGTGTATAGAATGTACTCACACCGGTGATTTCCGCCGGGGTAATATGTGTCTTTTCAGCAATCCGGCGCAGCGCATCGGCGGGTAAATACCGGTATTTTTTTTGAATGGATTGTAAAATAGGAATTAAAAACCGGGTTGCCGTGCCATGCCGGGTGATAATATCATCCATTTCCTGAATATTAAAGTCCTTGGAATTGTCTCTGTTCATAATCACTAATTAGTTTTATTGCCAATCCTATTATTATTTTTGATAATTTAAAGTTTCATATTTAATTATTTTCTAAATCCCTCGGCGTTTCTTGACGTTTTCTTTGCGGTTAATAAGTTACTCATTGTTCTGAACATCCGCAAAAATTTTGCTGAAAAAAACTAATCTTTCACATGCCCCCAACAGCAAACAGGTGTTCTACACCGCGAATGTAAATACGGCCGTCACCTATGACCGGTATCGTCATCGCTTCTTCCCCTAAAGGACAGGTACCGACCAGTTTAAAAGTGTCCGTCATTTTAAATATTTGCATTACACCTTCCATATCCATTAAATACACTAAATCGCCAACCACGATGGGTGAAGAATAAAAACCTTCATCAAAATCATGTTCCCACAATTGTTTTCCCGTTTTTGAGTCTAAACAGGCAACGGTACCATAACTTGTTGGCATAATCAGATATTTGTCAGTAGCCACGGGACTGGAGACCTCGGAAAGGTATTCATCATATTCCCATACGACTTCCGGTGAGGCGCCCAATTTGATACCGGCGGCAACAGCATATTCATTGACGGCATAAACCATTCCATCCGCATAGGCCAGTCCGGGGGCGACTTCACCGGTCAACAATTTCACACGCCATAATTCAGCTCCGGTTAAAGGATCGTGTCCCATAATAAAGGGGACGCCGCTCAACATGATCTCAAAACGGTTACCGGTGTTCACCAATATTGGTGACGACCACGAAATTTGAACTTCACGTTTTTGATCGTATCGTTCGTTTCCGGTTGATCCATCCAAACCCAATAAATGACCTCCATCGCCGTGATCGTATTGAATGAGTAATAAATCCTGAAACGTCAACAATGATGACGAGTGACCGTAATGATTTTTCGGAACGCCGAGGTTTTTTTCCCAAACCAAATTCCCGTCAAAATCATAACTGACCAGGTCGCCGTTGGCGAACAGGGCATAGACGCGCTGGCCGTCTGTGGCCATTGTCGGTGCAGCAGACCCGACATCAGGAGTGACCTCAGGAAACTTGGCTGGAGATCCTGGAATATTTTTAATATCGTGCTGCCAGAGGAGTTCACCATTGACCGCATTAAAACACATAACCGCCAGAGTATCTTCCACGCCACCGGACATAAACAATCTATCTTCCCATAAAATAGGCGAATTAAAGCCGGGGCTGGGTACTTTAGTTTTCCAGATGATATTTTGGCCGTTTTCCCCGTTCCATTCGGTGGGCACATTGGTAAAATGCGCAATACCGTTGGCGCCGGGCCCGCGAAAACTCGGCCAGTTGAGTTGTGATTTATCGACACCTGCAGCATTTTTCCCGGATACTGATTTCGGCTTACCGAATACAGTGTCACCCCCCAGTTCACGGTGGGATAAAAATCCAGCGACAAATGCTAAAACGACCAAAAGGGAACCGGAAATTAAAATCGTTTTTCGAGCTCCCAGTTGAATCCCGAATAATTCAGGCATTTTACCCAATTTTGTTGCATCCGGCAGCTGAGAATTGAGATGCTGGTACAATTTGAATGCTGTAATAAATATCAAAACACTGAAAAACAAAATATACCCTCCTGCTCTGATCTGCCAACGGCTGGTGAAATAGGCTTTTCGGGCCAAAAGATCCAACGCTCTGATCTCCTGTTTTAGCGCCTCATCCTGCTGATTTTCATTAAATCGCTGAATGAGGGATTCCAAGGCAGGACTCGTTAACGGATCGATGGTTTTAAATTGAATAAAAAAAGCAACAAGTAAAACAGAAACCAATACAGCAAAAACAGCAGAAATCATTCCGATAATCTGTAACACTTTTTTCCATTGCTGGATATTCTCAGTTGCTGGTTGAAACATGAATTTTATCTCCAAATTTATAAATTTGACGCCGGACGAATTTTACCCAGCCGTTCATGTTCTTTCGGACAGTACTTGAAACAGCGGCCGCAACTCAGGCAATGCCCTTTATTTGCGGTGTAGTCAATCCGTTTAGGTACGAAGGTTAAACGAATTAGTTTTATGACCACCACAAGTCCGAGAAATAATCCGACCATCCAGGAACCGGTTCTAAATTGGGAACGGATTTCCAGGGCCTCCTCATACAACTCATCTGTGGGTTTTCCGCTGGAACGAAACGCATCGCCGGCATCTGTGGGCATGGACCGTTTGCCCGTATCCTCCAATCGAATCTGTTCCGCCAGACTCACAATTCGATGCAAGCGTGAAAAAGGCACGTAAAGTTTCGATACACCCCAGCCGAAGGTAAAAATAATAACCGGTGCAATCACGAGAAAAAGCAAAACAGATCGAATACTTTTATGTGTATTTCGTTGCTGTCCGGCTGTAGGCATATCTATGGCATCGAAAGGACACGATTCTTCGCACAGCCGGCACTGAATACAATCATCCGGTGTAATTGAAACATGTCGAGCTGAAAGTCGGGAAAACCAGTTCAGCAGTACACCATAAGGACAAAGAAATCGGCAGTAGGGACGTGCAATAAACAGACCGATGATCAAAATACTCGCTCCAAGCAGAATAATATGAAAATGCCCGGAAAACCTGAAAATCCCTACAAAAGGATCATAGCGGCATATGATGAATGCAGCCCCTGTGACAGCAAATAAAATGGACAATGCCAGATACATATAAGGAAGCAGGCTGAGGAGTTGCGACAGCCAGAATGGTATTTTATACGGTTTAAGAATGACGACATCCTGAATGGCACCCAATGGACACACCGAAGCACAAAAAATTCGGCCGAAAAACAGCGCAAAGATTAACGGAAGTGCAAAAAAAGCCGAAACCGTTAGAGGTACGGCGTAATTCGAATCAAAAAGCGCCTGCGTTATATTTTGAACCGCACCCACCGAACAAACACAGCCCTGCCGGTAAAAACCAAAATACGATAATGAAAAAAGCATAACAATAAATATTGCAGGCCGCGAACGCTTTTTTAATGCCAGCCATGTACTGA
>JAFGEC010000491.1 GCA_016931775.1 Candidatus Zhuqueibacterota bacterium
GAATGGGTTCGCACGCCCCAACCCGGGATTTTTCACAAATGGCGATATTCCGGCCTTGAGCATGGAAACCAGAAAAGGTTTTACTAGTTTTTCAAGTTTTCACTTGACAATCATAAATTTATTTTTTAAAATAGCTAAAGTGCTTGGGGAATAATAAGGAGGAACTTTAGAAAATTTTAGATTATAATATTATTATTTAACAATTTAATATTATCTTTAATATTTTTTCAAATATAATAACATATTCAACCAACCGTCAGTTGATAATTCACGAAGTGACGTATTAATAATTAAAGGAAAATTCCCATGTCTTTTTTAGAAACTTTATGGGAGGATTTTAAAATTGTAGTATTTATTCTATTGTTTGTAGCATTTATCGGTTTTATTTATCTTATTGAAACTTATGGTGTTTTCCCAGGAATATTAGCATTTATTGTTTTTATATTGGGCATCTTCCAATTATTTAAAAAAAGTTTTTTAACGCAATGTTTCTTATTTTTGTTGGTATCGTGGCTCTAGGTATTGCCTCAGACGAACAAAAAAAAGCAAATTTGGAGGAGAAACTTCCCACCCTCGTTTCAGTGGATATTACTCTTCGAGATACTGGGCAGACAGTTACTCTCTCAAATCCTGATATATGGAATTATAATGTTTATAAAGGAAGATGGTTTTGGAAAAAACAAACAAAAAAAAAGGTGGATAGTTTTTTTATTGAGATTGCTGATGAACTTAATAGACATTTAGAATGGGTTGGTATTAAATATATTCGCGAAATAATTGATTTATATCCGCATTTAGGTTTTGAGCTTTGGGAAAGAAGAAAAATTAATGATCCTGTAAAACTTCTAACTACCGATGGTAGAATTGTGTATTGCAAGACCAATTTTTTTCATTATAAGGATGACTTTTGTAATATGTTTTGTACAAATTGTGGCCCCAAAAATCCTAATAGCGCTAATTATTGTGGGAAGTGTGGAAATAAATTGTATAAAATTGATGAATATCAACAGTCGACTAGCGCGAGTTTACTACGCACCAAAGCAACCGCATCTCTAACTATTTGTAAAAATATATCTTACCTTACCTTGATTTCAAATCTCGTTGCAGGCTGGAAGCCTGCAACGCCCTTCTGAGGCTCTGCCTCAGGCCTGCGGTGCCGGTTGGAATCCGGGAACGGGATCTTATTTACTTTTTTTAACAGTTACGTAGCTTCCCTGTAATAATCATCATCATCCGAACCTGTGATATTTATACCACTCCTCTGCCGATCCGAACGCTTGGTTATACACCATTAGGGGTTTCATCTTACGCTGCGCTTTGGTTATGGCGTTTGTGATCAAGGGGTGTTCGATGACATCATTTTCACCCATCTTGAGCATTTTCATTAAATCCATTATACGGTCACCGCCGAGATGTTTAAAAAACGGTTCGTCCAGCGATGCGTAATAAGTGATTTGGTCTGCCCGGCTTACCGTTCTAACCCAGGTACTGATGCGGTTGTTGACTTCATAGAGAGGATGATGGCCCAGAGAAATGAAGACTGTGTCTCTGCAAAATACCGGTTGAAAATTTTGCGGAAAGATATCCGGCAATCCGTAGGAGAAACCCAAAAAAGCCTGTGTACCTTTTTGCAGGATCATATATGAGTAAAAATCCATACTGTTGGTCAATACAGTATAATCGAGGCCGATGTCGGACAGTTTATCCTTCCATGCGTCCAATGGATTTTTAAAATGGACAAAAAGTACCGATTGCACGCCCGTTTTGTGAGCCGCCTTGAACGCCTCCAGAACGGCGGCATCTCTCTGGAGTGCCGTAAGCCATACTTTGTCTGTTGTCAAAAATCTCCTTTTCCCGAACACAAGACCACCCTCTCTTTATAGCCTGGCCAGTGTCCCGTCCATTTTTATGGTTTCACCGGCTGTTGTTTGCAACTCGGCCGTAGACTGACCGTAGCGCACCTTGCAATCACCGCCCGAGCGGGAGGTAATATTTAATTTATTCAGTTTCCCGTCCTTCCATTCCATATCGATGACAAAATTACCTCTTGCCACAAGACCCGAGATACGGCCCTTGGGCCATGCGGATGGCAGGGCCGGCAGGACGTGGATTTCTCCGTTTTGGCTCTGCAGCAGCATCTCGGCGATACCGGCCGTTCCGCCAAAATTACCGTCGATTTGAAAGGGCGGGTGGGTATCGAAAAGGTTTTTGAGAGTGGATTTGTTTAGCAGAGCCCTGAGGTGTTCATAGGCCTTTTCCCCGTCCCGCAATCTGGCGTAGAAATTGATGATCCAGGCACGGCTCCAGCCCGTGTGTCCGCCGCCGTGGCTGAGGCGTTTCTCAATTGTCTTTTGTGCGGCTTCGAACAGTTCGGGTGTTCCGGGTGTGATTTGTGTGCCCGGGTGTAGCCCGAACAGATGCGAGATGTGCCGGTGTCCCGGTTCGGCCTCCTCATAGTCGTGTATCCATTCCATAATCGTGCTGTCCCGGCCGATGGTCACCGGGGGTAATCTCTTCAAGGTACCTTCCAGTTCCGTCACAAAGGCGCCATCCTCACCCACGATTCTTGAGGCACGGATGCAGGCATTAAAAAATTCGGTGATGATTTGCCGGTCCATGGTGGCGGCGTATGTGAGTTGCATCTCACCGCTGCTGTCCGGCAGAATGAAACTGTTTTCCGGAGAATAGGAGGGCGCGGTGACCAGCTGTCCGCTGCTGTCCGGAACAAGAAAGTCAAGTACAAATTCTGCATTTTCCTTCATGATCGGCCAGGCGCTGTTGATCAAATAATCTCTGTCCATGGTAAATTCATATTGACGCCAGAAGCTCAGACACATCCATGATGCGCCCAGAGGAAACGTGCCCCACTGAATACCGTCCATCAGTCCCGTAATGCCGAACGGATCGGTCAGGTGGTGCATGGTCCAGCCGCGGGCGCCGTACATCTTTTGGGCGGTCTGGCGTCCCTGGACGCGTACGTGATCGAAAAAATTCACCAGCGGAACAACGGTCTCCGCAAGGTTGCAGACCTGGGCCGGCCAGTAATTCATCTGCAGGTTGATATTGGTATGAAAGTCGGAATTCCACGGTGCTTCCAGATGTTCGTTCCAGATACCCTGTAAATTGGCCGGCAAACGGCCCGGCGGCCGTGACGATCCCATCAACAGATAGCGGCCGTATTGAAAATAAACGGTGAATAATTCGGGATCTGCGGCACCGTTTTGCAGCCGTTCCAGCCGTTCGTCAGTGGGAATGTGAGCATAAGTGCTGTCACCCAGCTGGAAATTCACCCTGTTGAACAGGTTTTTGTGATCCTGGATATGGCGGTCTTTTAAATCGTCGTGGGATTTGAGAGCAGCCACAACAAGCCTGGTTTCGCACGGTTTTGCCGGATCGACTTTCTGGTCGTGGTTGAGATTGCTCAGGTCATAGTTTGTCGCAGCGGACAGCAACAGGGTGGCGGAGGATGCCTTGCGGAGTTGCAGGACACCATCACCCGCCTGAACGGAACCGTTTTCGGTCTCAACTTTGAGACGAGCGGCGAATTTCATGTGTTTGCCGGCAGGACCCCGTTCGGGATCCGGGCGGTCGTTCATTTGGCCTGTCATCTCGATGGTATCGTCAGATAAAGTATGAACCTCCGCATCTCTTTTTCTCGTCAGACCGATATCGGCGTTGAGCTTGGCACCGGATGCCGTAAGCTGCACCACAATAATGTCGTCCGGTGCCGAAGCGAACGCGGTTTGGGTGATTCGGCCCTTACCGGATTTGTAAACGACGGTGACCATGCCGGTTTCCAGATCGAGTTCGCGGCGGTATTCGCTGACCGGTCCTTCATGCTGAAAATTTATAGTTAAATCGCCCAGTGTCTGGTAGGAGCGGATTCGCGGTGGTTTGCCCAGCAACGCCATTTGCGCCAATTTGAGAGCCTCCCTGTTGTCGCCGGCCAGCAGAAGCTGTCTGACCTGTCCCAGATACATCAGCGCACTGGGATTGTTATTGTTGATTCGCGTACCTCCCCACAGGCTTTCCTCGTTAAATTGTATCCGTTCCTTATCGGTACGGCCAAACACCATGGCACCCAGACGGCCGTTGCCGATGGGCAGGGCATCGGTCCATTCCTGCGCGGGTTGCCGGTACCACAGTTTTAAGGATTGTTCTTTTTGGCTGGTTTTTTGGGTGCCTTTCGAGCAGCACAGAAAGGTAAAAACCACGAGCAGGAAAAAGCAATTTATTTTCTTTGTCAACATAAAGCTCTCCTTCAATGATCTTGCGCGGAATCCTTTGGGGAAATTATAGATTTTATTGTTTGAACGCAAGGAGAATCGGGAGAAATGTTCAAAATAAGGTGGGAAAATGATTGGCTGTCGGCTAGAGGGGTAATTTTGAAACAACTTTTTACTGTTGATATAGCAAGATTTTTAATTATAACAAAATTTTTTAAGCTGACTTTAGTTGATGCTGATGCGCATTGCGGGAAACAGGATATAACACATGTTGAATCTTATCTCATTATTTTTCCAGGTTTTCCAAAAAAATACCTTTAAAAAACCGCTGAGGGCGCCAAGAAACGCCGAGTGAAAAAATATTGAAAGGACATGGAAAATGGCTTAAAACGGTTCGTTAATAACGATAATAAGCGAGATTTAAATTCATGAGTGTATTACTTTCTCGGCGTTCTTGGCGGTTATTAAGTATGCATGAATCGAATCAAGTAAAAAATAGAATGAGTCAATATGTCACTAACGGAAGGATTGTCCAATGCGACGCATTACCGATATGCAATAACCGTGAACAGCCGATCGTATAGAAATATGGAAAAGTGAGGTGCGTCGAACCAGCTCCTCCGTAAGTGATATATTACAAATTTCGGCAGGGAATGTTCGTTAAATTTTTCCAAATTGAGCGGAGCACGATCATCCCGCAGGCAGAAGCGCCTTCCAGGATACCGAACCCTATCGATCAATCAAGCGAGAATCAAATTTTCCGGCACCCCACGTGCGGGATAGCGTGCGCAGCCCGCGGAGGATCACCCCGCGGGCAGAAGCGCCGTCCAGGATACCGAACCGTACCGGTCAATTCAGCGAGAACCGAATCTCCTGGCACATCACGTGCGGGGGAGCCGGAGCGGTCCCAAATAAGTTAAGGAGATATTCAGGATGGAAGTACAGGAGAAAAATATTGAGAGCTCTTATCGGTAATGTGTGCATTGGTGTAAATTTAATTTGGATTGGATGTAATCTTTTATTATTATTATATTTACTCAACCGGATCAACCTGATCAACGGGATATGAAAGATGCTGATTTTTATTTCAGTTGTCACTTAGATAGCATTCATCATATTGAGCCGGGTGATTTAAACAAGTTTTGCCTTTTCAATTGATTAAAACGCCATATTGTCGTATTTTGTTTAAAAGTTTACGCCATTTCACTTAAAAAAGAGGTTGTGATATGATTCGCAAACTTGGTTTGCTGGTTGTCCTTTGTGCTGTATGTTGTTATTCACAAGATATATTGAGCGGTTTATATACGCCGGAGCAGCTTTCAAAAATTATTCTGCCCGCCGACCAGTGGCGGCCTTTTCCCAAATGGGGTGAATCGGACAAATGGAATGTCGTTCCTGAAGCGGTGCGGCTGGATTTTATCACGCAGGCGGAAGCCCTGCTGGGAACGGAATGGGCGGCGCCAAGGGCCAGCGTGTTCCTGGATTTCGTACGGAACGGCAACCGCAGCCGGTATGAGGCCATTTCTTTCGGACGGCGCCGTCAATTGGCGGCTCTGGTATTAGGTGAGTGCTTTGAGGGCAAGGGCCGGTTTTTGGATGATATTGCCGACGGTGTATGGGCAATTTGCGAAGAGACCTACTGGGGCGTTCCGGCCCATGTAGGCATGCAGAAAAAAGGCTCCGGTTTACCCGATGTTACGGAACCGACCGTCGATCTTTTTGCCGCAGAGACGGCCGCACTTTTGGCGTGGACCTTTTATTTGCTGGAGGATCAACTGGGAGAAATCTCGCCGCTGTTGCCGGATCGGATCGAGTATGAGGTCAAGCGGCGTATTTTCGATGTACTGCTGGAGCGTAGCGATTTTTGGTGGATGGGCCTGCAAACAGATCCCGAACACCATGTGAACAACTGGAATCCGTGGATCTGTTCCAACTGGCTGACGTCGGTTTTGATTTTGGAAAAAGACCGGGACCGGCGGATAAATTCGATTTTTAAAATCTGCCGCTGTCTGGATCAGTTCCTCAATCCCTATCCGCGAGACGGCGGCTGTGACGAGGGGCCCGGTTACTGGAGTCGCGCCGGTTCGTCATTGTACGATTGCCTTGAACTGTTACACAGCGCTTCAAATGGCAAAATAGATGTATATAAGGAGCCGCTTATCCGCGAGATCGGCCGGTATATATATAAAGTTCACATTTACGATGACTATTATGTTAATTTCGCCGATGCCTCGGCCAAAACCCATCCCGGCGCGTCGCAGGTGTTTCGATTCGGCAAAGCGATCAACGATCCGCTGATGGCCGGATTTGGTGCGTATCTGGCGCAACGGCAGAATGTGGGCAAGGAAGCATCACGGGGCGGATTTGGCGGCCTGGGCCGTGGATTACCGGCCCTGTTTTCCTTAAATGAATTGCTGGCGGAAAAGCCCGTCGTGCCGCTTTTACGTGACGCGTGGTTTCCCGATCTGCAGGTTGCCGTGGCGCGTGCCGTTTTAGGCAGCGCCCAAGGATTTTACCTGGCGGCCAAAGGCGGACACAATAACGAAAGCCACAATCACAACGACGTCGGCAATTTTCTGATCTACTATGACGGTGTACCGGCGATTATCGATATCGGTGTCGAGCAATATACGGCGAAAAC
>JAFGEC010000492.1 GCA_016931775.1 Candidatus Zhuqueibacterota bacterium
AAGTGCGACGCATCGTTGCATAATAATCATTCCATATTTTCATTATTTTACCCACCCAAAGCGGAGATGCGTCGCACTGTCCCCCCCCATAACTCACATATTACTACCCTGGGTAAAATCTCAGTTACGGGTGGGACAGAACAGGTGCGACGCACCTTCTTTTTCTAAGTCTATGTAATTTAATTATTTATAAAAATATTGTGGGCCGGTGCGTCGCACCTTCCACCCATAACTGAGGTATTATTACCCTGGAAATTTTCATCTTGTTTTTTATCTTGTGAATTTATATACTTATGAATATTATTAAAAATTCAAAAAACATTTCACTTTTAATGTCAAATTTGCTAATAAAAATGGAAAAATCCCTGCCAGAAAAACTGGACGCCTCAATTTTTGTTTTTTTACTTCTTTTTATCGCCTTTTCACAGTTTACGATTGCCGGTACCCAGTCAACTCTGGGGATACTGTTTGTGCTGTGGATTGTCAAAATGATCGTGAAAAAGCAGAATCTTTTTCTCCGTATACCTTTACTTGACCGCGCATTCTTGATTTTTGCAGCCGCCTGTATTGTGGCCACTATTTTTTCAATCAAACCCGCGGAAAGTCTGGTCAATCTGAAAAATCTTTTGCTTATTGCGGTGGTTTATATCCTGGGATTAAATTTATCCGGAAAAAAGAATATCAGCCTGGTCATCGACGTGTTTGTAGCGACTTCTGCCGTAATCGCCGCGTTTGGTCTGTTGACCACTGATTTGATGGGCGGTGCACGGGTGCGGGCGCTGCAAAGCGTCACCATGACCTGGGGCGCCATGTCGGCATTGTGCGCATTGGTGACCCTGAGTATGGTGCTGTTCGGCGGTAAGGGCAGACGGCGCTGGTTATATTTATTGGCGTTCGGCGTTCAATTTTCGAGCATGCTGTTCTCCTACGTACGCGGTGCGTGGATGGGATTTATCGCCGGTATTCTGGTACTGGCGTTTCTGAAAAACAAATTGCTGGTTTTAGCGGCGTTTATCGTACTGATACTGGTCTTTGTGGCCGCACCTGAATCCGTCCAGAACCGCATTTCAAGTATCACAGATCTCAATGTCAACTCAACCCGGGTCAGACTGGTTCAATGGTCCAATGCAGTAAAAATATTTCAGGATTATCCCGTTACCGGAGTCGGATGGATCGATCTCAACGAAATTCACAGGGCATACGCTCCCTTTGGTGCGGATCTTTCCCGGCATGAGTACAATATCGGCCACTTTCATAATAACTATATCATGTTTCTCATTTATCTGGGTTCCGTGGGATTCCTGGCCGCACTTTTTATGATATTTACCCTTTTTCAGATCGTTTACAAAATCTATCGGCGTGTTGAAAACAGATTTTTACAATCCTGGGCGGTCGGGACGTTTGCCGCCCTGGCCTGCTTCTGGGTCAACGGACTGTTTGACTGGACATTTGGCGATGCCGAGCCGGCCACTTTATTATGGATTTTGGTTGGCATATCTGTTGCCATCGGATTTGAGGCCTTTGACATGAAATTTACCACCGATAAACCGGACTGGAGTCATTTTTTCCTGTTTGTGGTTTGGCGAAAAATCCGAAAGTCTTTTACGAAATAATTACAAAATTTTCCTTTTTAACCGGTACCGAAAATAATATAGATGCGACTTTTTAAAGTTCTCTCCATCAGCATGGTCTCCCAGGTGGTGTTTCTCGCTGCGGGATTTTTTAATAACATTATTATCACCCGCAACCTGAGTTTGAGCCAGCGGGGCCAATATGCCCTTGCCATGAACCTGATCATTGTGCTCGGCCTGATCCTGGGAGACGGCCTTTACCGGTCCAATACTTATCTTATCAGCAGGAAACCTGACAAGTTATCTCCACTGGTGAGCAACAGTATCCTGGCCATCGTCATTTTCAGCCTGCTTGCCGCACTTTTGCTGCTGCCGTTTCGGGCGCTGCTCTTCACACGCTGGCTGGCGGGACTGGATACACGGCTGTTGCTGCTCGCACTCCTCAGCGTGCTGCCGTATATATCCATCAGAAGTGCAAACGGCCTGTTCCTCGGACTGCAATGGTATGTGATATATAATATTTTTATCATCGCCCCGCTCACCCTGTTTTGCCTGCTGAATGTGTTGCTGGTGATTTTTTTTCACTTTTCACTCATCAACGTCCTGTTTAATTATTTCCTGGCCATGGCATCGCTTTTTGTGTTTGCCTATTTATATCTGTATGTGAAAAAACGGTTCCGGTTCACGCCCAGCCGCACTATGGGCAAACTGTCGCTTTCAACAGGATTAAAATCCAGCGCATCCTCCATATCATTATACATGCTTTTTCGGGTGGATATTTTTCTGATCAACTACTACCTGGGCAATAAGGCCGCCGGACTATACTCGATCGCCGTGGTGCTGGCCGAACTGCTGCAAAAATTTGCCAATACGGCGGGCACGGTAATCCTTCCCAAAATTTCCAGTGAAGAAAAAATGCGGCAGGGACATCGTATCTCCGGCCAGGTGCTTGTTCTGGTTGCTGCAGTGGGTCTGCTGTTCGCGGCGGTCATGATTCCGGCAGGAAAACAGATTATTGTGTTTTTATATAAAAGTATCTATGAACCATCCTATGTCCCGCTCATGTGGCTGCTTCCCGGCACCATCGTCATGGCCGTAGGGAAAATATACCTTTTTTCCCTTTGGGGAAGAGGGTTTCCACCGGCAACATGGATCGTACCGCTGGGGACGTTTTTATTAAACGTCTGTTTGAATATACTTTTAATTCCCCGCTTCGGTATCGCCGGTGCGGCCATGGCGACTTCATTTTCATATTGCTGTTTTGGAGTGGTCATCGGGATTGTGTACCACCGGTATTTGCGGGCGGCAAACGGTGAATAGTCAATTTTACAATGTTGGATACAGCGAAAAAAATTAAATTTATGTTTATTAAAATACTTGTGCGATCAATCGTGCATCAGTATTTTATCCGGGTCAATCAGTGGCTAAACAAACATAATCGTCGATAGGAGGAAAAAAGGATGGCATATCGGGAATACCGGTCTCGGATCGGAGGTTTGAATCACTGGTTATGTGACAACAAAGAATTTAAGCACATCATTTCACGTACCTTCAGGGAAGAAGATTATACAAATGTGATCAATGGGTCCGGCGTTGTCAAAGGAGAACAGAAATATCCAAAAGGCTATCAGGATATCATCATTCCTGAACTAAAACGTAGGTCTGATTTTCTCAGTGAAATCCCCACCCTCAAAGTCATCAAACCGGAACAGCATCACGTGCTTACCGTGCTCGTCGGAGATCAAGACGATCCCGCGGTGGCTGCCTCCAGAAGTTACGTCGGCATGAAATCGGCCACCACAAAGCGTTCGGGATTATCGAGTATGGTCGAAGAGTTACCTTCTACAATAACGTGTTCCGAACTGTATGACAAACTCGATCAATGGAATGCCGATAACCGCATTTCGATCCTCATGTTTCAACTGCCGTTCGGCGGACAGGCAGGGAAAACAATCGATACCACGGCGCTCTGCAATCGGATAAATACCGCCAAAGACGGTGACGGCCTCAATCAGGTTACTCTCGGTCTCATGTCGCTGGGTGCAGACCGGTATTACGATTGCTGCACGCCGAGCGGCATGCTCGATCTGGCCAGTATCTATCTGGTCCGTGAAAAAGGGATTCCCCTCCGGCCTGACGGGATCGCCGGTTTTGCCGGCTTTGAAGTCCTTGTTGCCGGGAGAAGCACCATTGTGGGAGAACCGCTTTTTAATATTTTAAAACGCTTTGACGCCACTGTTTTAGGCCCTTTGCATACCAGAACGGGAACCGGCGGGCGAAACGACAGCCAAACACAATTAAGGGTGTATACGGAACTGGCGCAACGGGCCGATATTATTTTCAGTTGTATGGGCTTTTTCCCCTATCATATACATCCGGGTTCCGAATACTTTTTTCAAAAGACCATGCTGAAAGATAATTGCCTGATCATCGATGCCGCAACCTCTTTTCGAAAAGACGGCAAAAGGCCGTTTGGTGATGTCGATCCGTCGGCCCGCTCCAAGGCCGCCGCATACACTCTGGAAACAGGCGGAGTCGGCCCGGCAACGGTCGCCAAACTGGTTCATCAGGGCTGGCGAGGGATGTTATACCAGCATATTAAAGAGGTCAGGAAAGCTCTCGAAGACAACAAATCCGTGGTCAAATCGGTGTTTACCGAACTCCTTGCAAAATATGCCCGATGCGCGGAATCCGAGGCGGGGGAAAATGCCGCCATGCTGTATGAGCGCGCCGTACATCCGGACAGCCACCCGGTGCATGCGGTCGATGCCCTTGAAGTCATTCTACCGGAGTTGATGGAAAGGGCGTAAGCAGGATAATGGTATTAAGCACTTGTAGCGGCTGTAGTTACACTTTTTAACTACAAAGGATTGATTATTCGTATAAAATATAAGCAAGGTGGGGTATCTACATCAAATTGTAGCCGTAAAATACTTTAGTGTTTTACTACTTTTCAATGTTTTTATTCAAAGCGCCAATTTTAATCAACGATCTTAAATTCTCACAATTCCATTACCAAAAAAGAAAAAATTGCAATATGTGAGTAACGGGGGCGACTTTTATAGGTGCGACGCATCGTTGCATGATATTTAGCTTATATTTTGAATATCTAACCCACCCAAAACGGAGATGCGTCGCACC
>JAFGEC010000055.1 GCA_016931775.1 Candidatus Zhuqueibacterota bacterium
ACATCCTTACAAATATTAAAATCACATAAATTTGGCAAAAGGAGGTGCGTCGCACCTATCCTGTGCCACCCGAAACTGAGGTTTTACTCTTATTTGTATAACCTCAGTTACAGGTGGAAAGTGCGACATCACCTTTACCGAGAATCAAACAACTGTGGCTGCGGGCATCATCAGGATAATCCTCTATGACCTCCCCTTCAGAGATCACTTGCAGAACTTTACGTCGGGCAATCATTCTATCCGGTCTCAACATCTGTCGTAAAGCATGCGGTAAAAACAGCACTTTTTTTTGAGATATCATCAATTAATTTTTCTCTGTATGATATCATCTTTTTCTCCAATGTGCTTTTCTTAGATGAAAAACTTGTAACCTTAAATTTAACAAACAATCCAATTAATGCAATATTTTTCTGGTCATCACAAAGCAAAAACTATAATACTATTCATTTTATTCCGATTTGAAGAATTAAAAATTAAGACCACTAATAGTGCCTTATAGATTCCCCTCTATCCATTCAACATCTCCACTTGCCTCGTTTACGTCTTTACCGAAATTAGAACCTATTCTTCCCCAGAATGTCAAAGAAATTACCGGGCGTGTGGTAAAGAGGAAAAGTCCGCCGACGGCGGTGCCGCCTCGATGCCGGAAGCCCAATCTTTATTGGCGCGAGGACCCATTTCCAATTCCAGCAGCCCGCCGTTTTTTATTTCATCATGGGAAAACCAGGCCAAATTCCACTCTTTACCATTCAGCCGTGCCGACTGGATGTATTTATTTTCATCCGAAACATTATTGGCTTTAATGATAAACGTTTTTCCTTCTCCCAAAACAATTTCAGATTTTTCAAAGAAAGGGCTGCCGATATTGTACGACGGTGAGCCCGGCGTTACGGGGTAAAATCCCAACTGCGAGAATACGACAAAAGCAGACATACCGCCGCCATCCTCATCTCCGGGCACACCCATCAGGTCGTTTCTGAACCACTGGCCGATCAGCTTTTTGATACGTTTCTGAGTTTTCCAGGGTTGCCCGGCATAATTATACAGGTAGGGAATATGCAAAGACGGTTCATTGGCCATGGAAAACTGGCCCACATTCCCCGTATGATCCGGCAACTGATGGTAAAAATCATATTTACTTTTACCAAGCGGTTCGTTAAACGTCTCTTCCAGATTATTGATAAACTGTTCGCGTCCGCCCATCAGATCGATGAGGCCGGCGACGTTGTGCAAAACATCCCAGCGGTATACCCAGCCATTGTTCTCATCATAATATTCTCTCACGCCCTGGCCGCCGGAAAATCTATAATCAAAAGGCTCGATAAACAAATTCCGGTCATCTTTTGGATGGAAAAAACCGGTTTTAGGATTGAACAAAATCCGATAGTTATATGACCGTTCCAGAAAATATAAATAATCCTTTTGATTCCCCAATAACTTGGCAATTTGCGACAGGCACCACTCATCATAAACCGTTCCCAAGGTAACGGCCACCGGCTGGCGGCGTTCAAAGTGATGGACCTCCGGCACCGTTTCTTCTTCACCCGGTCTTAATGCCGGAAAGTAACCGTGCTCCTTGTAAAATTCATCGAGCACGCCTGCCTTTTTCCCGGACCACGGAGCCAGGGTTTTTTCAGTAATCGCTCCTTTACAGGCCAGATACGCTCTTTCCAAATCAAAGCCGGTGAGACCTTTTTCATAGGCATCCAGAACCGTTGCGACGCCGTGATTCGAGTTCATCCTGCGGCTGTCACCGGTTATTTCCGGAAAAGTCGGCATCCAAAACTCGTCCATCTGCTCCGCCATCCGAATAAAAGAACGGATAATATTCAACTCCATTTCTTTCTCAATCAACACACGAAGCGGATGAGTTGCCCGGAAAGTATCCCAGATCCAGTCGTCGGTGTAGAAAGGAATCCCATTATCTTTCTGGACGGATCCATCAAAAGCACTGAAATAATGTCCGTCTTCAGAGATACAAACAGGACGTTCATAGGTACGGTACAACGATGTATAGAATACGATTTTATCATCCCGGCTGCCTCCCTCGACTTTAATTTTACCGAGTGTTTCATTCCATATCCGCCGTCCCTGCCGTACGATACGGTCCTTGTCGAAATCCTTTATTTCGCGATAAAGATTTTTTTTCGCCTGTTCTTCACTGATAAAGGAAATGCCGTAGCGTAGTTTGACACGCTCTGCCGTCGCGGCAAATTTTAACGCCGCACATTTATTTCGGCCCTCCGCTTCAGGAGCACTGCCGATCTTACCGTCGTGTAAAATTCCCCCTGCCTCAACATCTTGATCAACTTCTAGATACAAAAAAACCCGGGTTGTATTTTTGGTTGGTTCATTGGAAAGAATCTGATACCCCTGTACTGTTTTATCGTGAACGGCGATCCTGCCGTTTCCGGTATTGATTAATAAATATTTTGGTTCAATTCCCAAAAAATCGATGTAATAAATACCCGATTGAAAACTGACACCATAGGAAACTTTAATATTGTCCTCATCAAGGAAAACCTCGTACGAGTAAGGCGTAACAGTTTCCTGGTCATAGCTGTAAGAAAATATATTTTCTAGCTTTACACTGTCACCTTGAACAGGACTTATCGTGAACGCAGACCGGCCCCTGTGGCTTGTCGTCACCACGGCTAAGCCCTGTAACCGGTCGCTCGTATTGTCCCAGCGTGCCGGGATGACTCTCAGCAGACTATTGGGTAGATGTATCGTGGGAAAAGTAGGCACCAGCAAATGACTGATATTTCCAATGTACGGATGCACAAAATCAACCGGTTCCATCACTTGTGCCGGAATTTCTGAACTGAATACGACAACAGCTCCTGCGGCAATCCAAAAACCGGCAAGCCAGCATATCAACATAAAATTTTTCATTAAAATCCTCCCGTACTATTCGATTTCAATTCAAGGCTCCAGAATCGCCCGATTCGCCGTGCCGTCTTTTCAGGCACGGCGAACAATCAAATAACGGATATTATCCTCGACAATTTAATGTCGCGAGACGACCCTCCGACCGATATTTCAAACTCGCCCGGTTCTACTCTCCAACTGTTCTTCCCTGTGTCCCAGAACTTGAACTCCGAAACCGGCAATTTAAACCGTACGGTTTTCGATTCGCCCTTTTTAATGTGAATTCTTTTAAATCCCTTCAATTCTCTGATCGGCCGTTTTACGGAAAACTCGAGATCGCGAACGTAAAGCTGTACGACTTCATCCCCATCCATATCACCTGTATTTTCGATCTCGACTGAAATATTCAATTTGTCGGATAAGGAATACTTTTGTTTATCCACTGTAAAATTTGAATAGGAAAATGTTGTATAACTTTTACCATAGCCGAATGGATAGAGCGGCTCACCTTCAAAATACATATATGTTCTGCCGTGTGTAATTTCATAATCATCAAATGGAGGCAAGTCAGCCACGGATTTATAATAGGTAAAAGGCAGGCGTCCTGCCGGATTATAATCCCCGAATAACACGTCGGCTATGGCGGTTCCGCCGCTTTCTCCGGGATACCACGCATTGACCACAGCCGGAATATTGTCATTTATCCAGTTAATTGATTGTGCACTACCGGCGACAAGCACGACAATGATGTTTTTATTGATTTTGTAAATTTCTTTGATATACTCCCGTTGTTTTGCCGGAAGATCAATAGTTTCTCTGTCGATGCCTTCACGTTCAATGTTTTTATTAATTCCCAAAACGGCAATCACCAGATCACTTTCAGCCGCGGCTTTTTTATCTTTGGCAAATTTTTCAATCCCGCTCAATCGAGGGGGTTCCCAAAGCAACTGACATACCGCACCGCCGCCGCTATCATAATACTCGATTTTGAGTTTATACTTTTCTCCGGCAGTAAACTTGTATTTTATCTCGTCAAGTGTCGGGCCCCTGTCCAGCCAAGCGTCTATAATCAAATCGTCATTTATCCACATCCGCACGCCGTCGTCGGTTTTTACCGCAAATCGATAGTCTCCGCTTATTTTCGGACAAAGATACCCCGTCCATCGGATAGACATGGGCGCCCTTGGTATAAGCGGATCCGGCGGTTGGTTTGCCGGATCAAAATTAACCACAGCATCAATTCTTTTTTGGGCGGGACCAATTAAATTTTTTTCCGCAAAAATTTCCGCACGCAGACCGCTTTCCCCGTTATCGGTCGAAAGAAAATTGTTTTCAATTACAGCAAAATCATCGACTCCCGATTTCCAAGGTATATGAATAATTTCTATTGTATCCGCGGCTTTATTCTTCATACCGTCCAGCGGCGTGACGGGTTCAATAACCGGAATACCGCTATAGTCACCGAATTCAGCACTTGCGGCATTCGGTCCTAACACGGCAATCTTTTGGTATTTCGATTTATCAATCGGCAGTAAATTGTTTTCATTTTTCAACAGTACGATGGATTGCCGTGCTGCCTCAAGGGCGAGTTTTTGATGTTTTTCGCAGCCGATGATTGCCGGAGGGATTTTTGTGTACGGATTTTTTGCCACAGGATCGAGAATTCCCAATTCAAACCGGCTTCGTAAAACCCGATAGGCCGCGGTGTCGATTTCAGCCTGGGTGATCAATCCGTCCTGCAAGGCTTCAATCAGGTTATTTTTATAAATATCATCGCCACATTCCAGATCCACTCCGGCCTGAATCGCCATTTTGGCAGCCTCAGCCTTGGTTTCGGCATATTTATGCGTATATAATAAATTTCCCACGGCACCACAATCGGACACCACATATCCGTTAAAATCCCACTCTCCCCGGAGCAGATCCGTCAACAGCCATTTATTCGCGGTGCAGGGTACATCGTTAATGGCGTTGTAGGCGCTCATAATGGATCGGGCTTTTCCATCGACGATGAGCATTCGAAACGCCTCCAGGTAATATTCCCGCAACGTTGTTTCGGAAATTTTCGCATTGCAGGTAAATCTGTTATGCTCTTCATTATTCGCAGCAAAATGTTTCGGCGTGGAAACGACCTTGAGGTAAAAAGGATCGTCTCCTTGCAGCCCTCTTACAAATTGTACGCCCAGCGTTCCGGTAAGATAAGGATCTTCACCATATGTCTCGGGCGTGCGTCCCCAGCGCGGATCGCGTGCCATATTAACGGTCGGCGACCAAAATGTCAAAAGATCTCTGAATTGGTCTTTTTGATCCTTTCCCTGGTTGAAAAAATTCCATTTGGCCCGTGCCTCGTCGGAAGCGGCTGTAGCGACTCGAAAAATGAGTTCCGGATTCCATGTGGCAGCCAGACCGATGGCCTGTGGAAAAACAGTGAACCGTCCCGGTCTGACGATACCATGCAGCGCCTCATTGCCGTGATAATATTTATCGATCCCCAATCTTGGAATTTCTTCCGATGTCGCAATTAATAAATTTACTTTTTCTTCAATGGTTAATTGACTCAGCAGATCGTAAATTCTTTGCGTTTGGGGGATGTCGGGATTCCGGAAATTTTGGCCGGTACTTTTTACGTACCAACCATTCATGAAGTATAATGTGAGAAAAATCAGTGCAATTTTTTTCCTGTAAACAAGCATCTCTCTCTCCGGATGTAAAATGTGAAAAATCCGGTCTTTTATGCGCAGACCGGCAAAATAGCCGATGTTACGTGCTGTTTACCGGCTCCAGCCAGATAGACCTGCCGGTGAATGAATAAAAGTAAAAATGGATATCTACAAGATGTATTTCAATGATTTTGGATTAAAATTTCCTCTGATTTTCTTCTTTCTTCCAGTTCTCTCTCTACTTGTATCATTTTTTTATTGGTCAACGGATAAAATAACATCACGGCACTGCCTATAAGACCCGCAATGGCGGGAAAAATCGTCATCAGCATACGGATACCCTGCTGGGTTTCGGGCGTTTGCAACTCGTTTGCGATAAAACCGTAATATCCGAGTATCCATCCGACAATGGCACCCCCAAATGTTAGGCCGAGTTTAAGGGCAAATAATGAGGCCGACATGATAAGGCCTGTTGAACGCCGCCCGTTAATCCACTCTCCATAGTCGGCCGTATCGGTGTACATGGCCCACTGCAACGGTGAGATCGGTCCGATTAAAAAGGAAATCACGATCTGAAGGAAATAAATCAGCAAAACACTCTGGGGTTTGATTAAAAAAAACAGACCGTTGAAGAGGGCACTGGCGGCTAAAAATCCGAGATAGGTCATTTTTTTGTCGAGTATTTTGGTAAAAGTTTTGGTGAGAATCGCTCCCAGAATGGTAAAAACCGTCCCGATCATCAGAAAAGAGGAAGAGAAAGTTTCATAAGAAAGTTTGAGTGTTATATTAAATAAATTTAGCTGCTGATCCATAACATAATATTTAAAATAATACATAATAGCGCTACCGCGCATGACAAAGAATGTCAGTTGAAAAAATGTAGCAACAGCTATCATTACCCACGGTTTATTTGAAAACAGGTCATTTAAATCGCTTTTCAGCCGGGTTTTTTGTCCTTTTGGAGGGAAAACACGTTCTTTTGTGGTAAAGAAGGTGACAAAGTACAATACCACTGCCAGTATAGATATCACAATCATTGTATTTCGCCATCCGAGAGGTTCGTTGTCACCCCCCAGCCGTTTGACGAGTGCCAGAACGGATCCCTGAACAATAAACGCCCCGACAAAGGCGAGAACAAACCGGTAGGTTGAAACAACGGTACGGGTCATGGAATTAGGAGAAAGTACCCCCATGAGTGCGGAATACGGGACATTGACCATTGTATAAGCCATCATCAAAAATGTATATGTAAAATATGCATAGATGATTTTTCCGGTCGGGCTCAATTCAGGTGTCGTAAATGTCAACACACCGATAATACCGAAGGGAATGGCTCCCCACAATAAATAAGGTCGAAATTTGCCCCAGCGTGTTTGGGTTCGGTCGGCGATCATTCCCATCATGGGATCATTAACAGCGTCCCACAACCGTGTGACGAGAAACATCGTACCGACAACCGCCGGAGCGAGTCCGAAAACATCGGTATAAAAATATAAAAGATAAAGTATAAAAGTCTGAAAAAACAGGTTGGAAGCGGTGTCGCCTACACCATATCCGACTTTTTCAAAAAATGATAATCTCTCGTCATTTGATCGCATAATATCCTCGTAAATTTAATGATAAAAGTTGCGGAATGAGCGGTGTTATTGTCACGACAACCGAACGACGCATTATGAAAAAATCCGGTTTTCAATTTAAAGACCTTTTAATGATCAGCAAACCATTATTGAAATCCGCTCAGCCGGAAATTTTTCTCGTAGCAAAAAATGGGTATAAATTATTTATTTATCCCGACAAACGTGTAAATAAAAGCAAAAATCTATACAGAAACAAGCTTTTTTTTAAATGAGAGACATTCAGGCTCAATGTCATAAAATACCGAACCATAAAAAATTTTCATGCCAGAGCTAGGCATCAAATAATTGCTTTAAGGCACCGTAAAAATATTAGCTTTCCGATTTTATTAAACATATTTGTTACAACGGACCGGCTGTCGGTGCTGTCCGTTTTGCTGAGCATGGCATCAAGTATGTTTTGGGCTTCCAACCGATAATTGAAAATACCATCGCCGTTCCCCCAGCGTGCAGCGGCAAAAAACAGCGCCGTCACAAACCATTCTTCACCATCCGAAGCTGAATTCGAATCCTGTACGGCACCCGTCGTATTCATCTTCCATGCAAAATAACCTGTACGTAGTCCCGCTTTATACTGCACATTCGTGTTTGACCACTTCCATAGCCGGTCAAAGTCCGCTTTTTTATCCAGCTGAACGGCAATCATCATTTTTTACAATCATAATTAACCTCTTTGAATTTCATCGTGTATTTATTCCCAAATATCGGGAAAATCTCCTCCAAAACAATAGAGCTGTTCGAAGAACGGCTCCCGTGTTCCCTGGTGTATCTCATAACAGTTTTCCGAAACGGCTTTGATGGCTTCGACCAGATGCGGATAAGGGCGGTCGGTGATATCAACAAGACCGATGTTATAGTTTTCACCGTCGCGGCGGCCGAACATCTCCTGATCATTCCACTGAAACCATGCAAGTCCGATCAACGCAGGATGCGAGAATGCCTTCTCACTGTAATTACGATAGGCAATACCGCGTTCCTCCTGAGAATTGACCCTGACCAGGGATTCACCCAGCGCCCTGTCGGTTGTACCGAAATGGTATTCCCCGATGATCATGGGAAGTCCTGTTGCCTCGTATACCTCGTCGAATATGTTCCTTTCGGCGTTTTCGGGCTGTCCGGATACGGTCATGGTTTCGTAATTTACATTATTTTCAACAATTGGATCCATGCCGTAATTGTTAAAGCTGTACACATCAAAATAATCTTTGCAAATATTAAGAACCTCTTTTGTCGGAACGCCCCTGCCGAAACGGATACCGAGGATAAGGTGGTTCGGATCGTATTTTTTGGTGGCATTGCAGACGATCTTTACATATTCCCTAAAAGTTTTGTATGCAAAAGCTCTATTCGTTTCGGTGGAAGCACCGTGTTTTTCAATATACGCCAAATATGCCCGTTTCATCGGCACATTGTCTTCTGCTGCCAAAATCAGTTCGGCAAGCCGGTTTTCCTGGTTGCAGAACGATGGTTCGTTGCCGATAAAGTAACCGATGAGCATTTTATCGCTCACAGTGCTCTTTACCGAGGTCCTGATTGCCTCTTCAATCAACTTTTTACAGTCCGGGACATAAATATCCACAAGACCGAAAATATTGGTGATGCGGCCGGTCATCACATAAGCCATATAGGGTTTTTCAATTTGACCGATATTTGACCAGGCGCCGATGGTATTCATCCCCCACAGGCTCATTCGATCAGCTACTCTTTTTCTTGCCTTTTCCATCATGTTTTCCGCGCCGTAATGCCGGTATAGGTTCCAGTAACCGACCATCGCAACACTATCTCGCTTTATGGCAGATTCATCACCGGGGCGGCGTCTGTTCAATCCCCAGACAGCAGGATCGAATCCATCGGGTGGTGTTAAAGTGTAAGCGCCTTTTGGAGGCCGGAAATTCGAACCGGTATTGGGACCAATGCAATTTGCTCCAAGAGAAAGGAACAGATGGCCGTCAGGATCGACAAACCACCATTTCCCATCGATTTTTTCGACACGAAAGAATCCTGTTGCTTCAACCTTGTATTTCAGGCTGCCACCGTACTTTGAAAACCGGGGAGCCCTGGATTTCATGTCAGCGATTTCCTCTTGCTCTTTTGCCCAGTCAGCCTGGAGTTCTTGCAGGGAAAAAACCTTGCCTTCAAAATCGCCGAGATTCCACTGGCCGAATTCATCAACAGCCGGGGTGTCTTCGAGATACGCGTCACCGGGATCATCGACAGACAGGTGGATATCCCTGATTTTTATGGTCTGGTCGCCGCCGACCGGACAGTGCATGCGGAAACCTATCGAATCAACACCGACCAAAGGACGGCGTATGCCGCGATCGAGATTGATAAACGCCATCGGTCTTTTATGATTGTACGTCGCGGCAAGATCATGCGCACCGGCAGCGGGTTTACTGAAATATTCCAGCGGAATTGCCGTGCGGATCCATCCGCCGATACCGTAAAAAATAATACGCAATTCATTATAACCCGTTTCCGTTGTCACGCCGACATAAACACGTTGTGCTGTAGAACATTTCATTTCCAGTACCAGATAGTTGTAATTTTTCCAGTCTGTCGGAAAATTTTTGTCAAATTGCGTTAAGGCAATTTTTGTTCCCGGCACTGTTTTGTCCGCTTCAAATGTGATAACGACGGGCTTTTCTTGTGAACAGTCGTAAAAAAACATTCCGCAGATGAATAATAATAACGCAAACACAAGTGTTCTTTTCATCATAGCTCCTTTATTCTAAACATAATGGCCGTGGATGACATTGAATATTTCGTCAATTAAAGGTTTAAAAAATATTGTTATTTGCTGGAAATTATCGCTTAAAGATATGATTTATTGTTAAAATTGTAAAGATTTTTATTTTAAAATCAATATTTTGAAATATCAGTGTATCCCCCAAAATTTTATTTATATTGAAAAACATACCGATACAATCAAATAGGCTTCCGTACTTTATGTATTTCTTTTTGACCTCG
>JAFGEC010000493.1 GCA_016931775.1 Candidatus Zhuqueibacterota bacterium
CGGTGCAAGACCAAATAGGAGAGGAGAGGCTGCCCGTCTCGTTTGACTCTCGGGTAGGTCGCTTGAGGTGGTGGGCAACCAGCATCCCAGATAGATGACCGTCGCCCCAAAATATTGGGGAACAGAATTCGGCTTATCGACTTGCTTTGGCATTTCGTAATCAAAAACGATCTGCATTTTGGAGCATAAGAGAGTATGAATCTCAAGTGGGTTTTTATCAATGAATATTCAAACGAGGAGGTGAAAAGATTATCAAGCGAGTTGAATGTACCGCCGATAATAAGTAAAATTTTATTGAGTCGAGGTGTAAACGATCTTGAGGGTGCCAGAAAGTTTTTTCGGGCCAAAATAAGCCATTTGTATGATCCTTTTCTGATGAAAGATATGACAGTGGCGGTGGAGCGTTTACGCAAAGCGGTTTTAAGCTCGGAAAAAATTTTGATTTACGGAGATTATGATGTAGATGGCATTACATCCGTCTCTTTTTTATATCTTTTACTCAAAGAACTGGCTGTTGATGTAAGTTATTATATACCCGATCGACAGGTGGAAGGTTACGGGCTTTCGGATGCAGGAATTGAAGATGCCTACGGCAGAGGTGTAAGTTTGATCATTACAACGGATTGTGGAATTACAGGACATCCGGAAATTGAGCACGCCAATTCTTTGGGTATCGATGTGATTATCAGCGACCACCACGAACCCGGTCTCACCTTGCCAAAAGCCGTTGCAGTGATCGATCCGAAAAGGGAAGATTGCCTGTATCCATTTAAGGAACTGGCAGGTGTTGGTGTTGCATACAAACTCGCGCAAGGACTTTTAAGCCGGATGGATATTGATGTGTCCATTTTGGAAAAGTATCTCGACCTGGTCGCCATCGGTACAGCTGCGGATATCGTGCCTTTAATTGATGAAAACAGGATTTTTGTCAAGGCAGGACTCGAACGGTTAAACGATAGTGAAAATTTGGGTCTCAGTACTCTGATACAGACTGCCGGACTGGGAGGTTGTGAGATCGGTACCGGCCAAATCGTATTTATCATTGCACCCCGTATAAATGCTGTCGGACGAATGGGTGATGCAAAGCGAGCCGTTGAATTGCTGACAACCGATCAACCTGAAAGAGCTTTGGAAATTGCCGACATTCTTGAAAAGGAAAATCACAGCCGTAAAAATGTGGATGAACAGACTTTTCTGG
Source organism: Candidatus Zhuqueibacterota bacterium (assembly GCA_016931775.1). GTDB lineage: Bacteria > Zhuqueibacterota > Zhuqueibacteria > Residuimicrobiales > JAFGEC01 > JAFGEC01. The sequence goes on from JAFGEC010000493.1 coordinate 1,199, forward strand.
AAGCATTGAATTATGTGGAGCGGATATTTGATCCCCAAACAACACACTCGCTCGTACTTCACCAGGAAGGGTGGCATACCGGCGTCATCGGGATTGTGGCTTCACGTGTTGTGGAAAGGTATTATCGCCCGACAATATTGATCTCCGTTGAAAACGGCGTCGGAAAAGGTTCAGCTCGCAGTATTCAGGATTTTGATATTTACGAAGCCATTAAATCACTTGAATATTTGTTAATCGCCTATGGCGGGCATAAATATGCAGCCGGTCTGTCAATTGATGAAAAAAATATTCCGATTTTTGCGGAAAAGTTTGAGCATATTGTCAGGGAAAGAACCCAACCGGATATGCTTGTGCCGAAACTGAAAATCGATGCACCGATTCGTTTAAGTCAAATTGATGCCAAGTTTATAAAGTTGTTAAAAATGTTTGCGCCATTCGGTCCTCAAAATATGAAGCCGGTTTTTGTCTCAAAAGGTGTCCAGGTACTCGGTTCACCGACTATTGTTGGGAGAAATCATCTCAAGTTTAAAGTAAAACAGGATGGTCGGATATTCGATGCCATCGGCTTTAATATGGGTGAAATGCTTTACCGGCTTGTACCTGGTGAAGCCAATTTGGATATTGCCTACGTCGTTGACGAGAATGAGTATATGGGACGAAAGTCTATACAACTTCGTGCAAAGGATTTGCGCTAATTTAAATGTAGAGGAGTAATTTATGGATCCACGTGACGAGAAAGGGAAAATATGGAAAAACGGCCAATTTATCGATTGGCCCGATGCAACGATACATGTAATGTCGCATGTGGTACATTACGGTTCAAGTGTTTTTGAAGGTATGCGGTGTTATAAAACTCCCAAAGGACCGAGTATTTTTCGGCTTGCTGATCATATTCGGAGACTGTTTGATTCGGCAAAAATCTATCGAATGACAATTCCTTTTTCACAACAGGAAATTATTGATGCCTGCAGGCAAACCATCAAAGTGAACGGTTTTGAATCGGCTTATGTTCGGCCTGTTGTTTACAGAGGGTATCACAGCCTGGGAGTCGATCCCACAAAATGTCCTGTCGACGTGGTGATCGGGGCCCTGAACTGGGGACGTTACCTTGGTGAGGAAGCCATCAATAAGGGCGTCGATGTAGGCGTGTCGTCTTGGAATCGTTTGGCGCCGAATACCATGCCGTTTATGGCCAAGGCCGGATCAAATTATATGAATTCTCAATTGATTAAGATGGAAGCCATGGGTGATGGATTTACCGAAGGTATCGGATTGGATGTCTTTGGTTATGTGAGTGAAGGTAGCGGAGAAAATATCTATGTTATACGAGATGATGTGATATATACTCCAGCTATTAGCGCGTGTATCCTGCCTGGACTTACGAGGGATTGTGTTTTAAAAATCGCCAAAGAATTGAATATTCCCGTTGTGGAAGGGCAAATACCACGTGAAATGTTGTACATTGCTGATGAACTTTTTTTCTCAGGAACCGCAGCAGAAATAACGCCTATAAGAACTGTCGACCGCATAACAATTGGTGAAGGTAAACGTGGCCCCATAACTGAAAAAATCCAACAAAGATATTTTCAGTATATAAATGGCGAAAGAGAAGATATATACGGATGGCACGATTTTATCAAATAGAGCCAGCAGGTGTAATCAAAGAATGGATATTAAGGATAATGCCGAATGAATGAATCTCAGGATGATCTGATCAAGCCCCAGAGTATGTCTTCCCGGCGTCGGGTCCGTGAGATTGCTGTTCAGGCATTATATGCCATGGAGTTGTCGGGTAACAGCCTGAATCTGGTACTGGGACAGTTTCTTGGTGCGTTCGATAAAAATAATCCAATGTTTCAATTCGCCAGCGATCTCATATCTAAAACCTATAATGCCCGTCAGGAACTGGATGCATATATACGTAAAAGATCGAATAATTGGGATTTTGAACGCATTGCAATCATTGATAAAATTGTCATGCGCATGGCAATATGCGAATTCCTGCATTTTTTTGACATCCCTCCCAAGGTTTCCATTGATGAGGCCATAGAGTTGTCAAAAATGTACAGTACTGAAAAGAGTAGCAGCTTTATAAACGGCATTCTTGATGCCGTGCTGGATGATCTGAAGAAAAGCCAGCAACTGGTCAAAGTTGGAAGAGGTCGAAAATAAGTTTTCATTAAAATGAAAACAAGAAGATGACCGCCGCTTCAGAAAGCGGCGGTGTGTTTTTATTATGTAATGAACAGGAAAGGCTTGATTTAAATGAGTAGCTTAGAACAGTTCTTTAGTAAACTTTTGGGTGGAACGAGTACGGAACGAGAACTTAAACGTATAAGACCCCTCATAGATGTTATAAACGGTCATGCAGAGGCGTACCAAAAGCTGTCGAATGAGGAACTTTCGGCAAAAACTCACGAGTTCAAATATCGTTTAAAAAAGGGTGAAACACTTGACGACCTTATGCCCGAAGCTTTTGCGGTTGTCAAGGAGACCTGCCGCCGATTGATTGGGCAAAAATGGCTGATCAGGGGCCACGAGTCGGAATGGGATATGGTACCCTATGACGTACAGCTTCTGGGAGCAATTGTTTTACATGAAGGCAAAATCGCAGAGATGGCGACAGGTGAAGGAAAAACACTTGTTGCCAGTATGCCGCTGTATTTGAACGCTCTTGAAGGAAAAGGCGTACACCTGATCACCGTTAACGATTACCTCGCACAGCGTGACTGCGAGTGGATGGGGCCGATTTACCAGTTTTTAGGATTATCCGTTGCTGCCATATTCAGCGGTCAAACACCAGAGGAACGAAAACAGGCATATAGCGCCGATATCAGTTATGGTACGAATAACGAGTTCGGATTTGACTACCTGCGTGATAATATGGCAACGGATATATGGTCTGTTGTTCAACGGAAACTAAATTATGCCATCGTCGATGAGGTGGACAGTGTTCTGATCGACGAAGCCAGGACACCACTTATTATCTCCGGCGCTGTCGGTGCGCCCCGGAATGTATACTACGAGCTAAAGCCGATCGTCGCCAGATTGTACCAGAAACAAAAAGAACTGGTTTCTTCCTTTATACGCCAGGGGCGTGATTTGCTCGATAAAGATGAAGAACAAGCCGGAATGTTCCTGCTGCGAGCCCAACGCGGTAATCCAAAAGATCAGGAATTACTTGATCTGCTGACATCCGAGTTTTGGATTAAGCGCCTCATCGAGAGGATTCTGGGTCACCATGAAGTGAACAAAACGACGTATATGATTGATTCGGAACTGTATTATACCATTGATGAAAAAAGTCATGTTTTGGATATCACGGAAAAGGGGCGTATCTTTTTATCAGGTGGTCGGGATCAGGATGTGGCGGAAAAAATTCAAATTTTGGACCAATTTGACGAGTTGTTGGAAAAATTAAGTGATTCTAAACGAGCCTCAAATTATTTCACCCAGGATTCAATGACGGGGATGTGCAACGGTTTTACCCTTGAAGGAAAAATCGTCCTTTGTAAATGCTCAAATAGTGCCTTGGAAGAACATATTGAAGCTGTTGAACAGTTGTCTGAAAAAGTGAAACAAATTGCCCAAAAAATCGCCCAACAAGGAGGCGATAAATCCGCCCAGTGGAGAAGCTACTATGCTGTGAGTAAAAAAGTGGATCGTACCGTTAATGGCCTTGGTGTGAGGGGAGTGGAGTTTTTAGGCAATAATAAAGCCGCCGACGCTTTGCAGCAGCTATTTTCCATAATAAAAAATATTGCCGATGTGGATGGAGAATTCCAGGACTCCCGTGTATATGTCGAGCGCCGTAAAGAAATGTACAATCTTTTGTTTGAGGTGGATAAACAAACCGGATGTCCCGAGGCGTTGACACCTGAGGGGAAGCTGGCCGTACTGGGAATAATGTTGAACGGTGATCCTCTTATGCTACCGGTTATTAATCAAGTTGAAAAAATGTTGGACATCTCATCTCAATCCGGTTCTTCCGCTGATGCCTCAATGGAAGCTGTCCAGGAATATTTTGAGTTTTCCAATAATAATACTGTGATAAAGCATGTAACGGAAAAAGGACGAATTATACTGCTGGGCGGTAATCCGGAACTTTATGTGCTTCCCGACCGCAGCGCAATTGAGGAACGTGACCAGCGTATACAACAATTGTTGGATCAGACTCTCAATCAAACCGATTATGATTATGCCGCAAAGGTTGTTGTCGTCGAACAGTTGGAAAGAGTGATTCGCGATCTGGCGCGTGTCGGCAGCAATCAAAAGTTTTACACTATCCAGTCTAATGATGCGGAAGGTGAAAAACGCGTCATTGTAACAGATACCGGTAAATACTTTTTGTCGGATTTTTCAGAGCAAATTTTTGAAATAGTGAACCGTCTGGATGTGGATATTCGTGATCGTATTCAGAATTTGGACAAGGTTTTTGCTCTTAATCCTCAGGGCCAACTGGTGGGTTTGGCTGATGAACAGCTGGATCGATTGCTCGGTTTGTCATATAACGGCGTGAAAAACGCCATTGATGAATGGAAACAGCACAGGCACGGATCACAGGAAAACAATCCTGTGGTCTTGAGATTGGAGTTGGATCGTTATCTCGAATCAAAGGGCTTCTCCGGTGAGATGCCCAGTGTATCCCGGTGTTTTGAACAGGTGACCACCATTCGTTTCGTTTTCGAGCGCACATTTTCAAGATTAAATATGGCCGATGTAACAAGAGCTGAAAAATTTCGCTTGTTAAGGCGGCATTTTGAATTAATGGAAGTCGATGTAAATGAAAAAAATCCGTTCGAATTTTACGGCATTGCAGGATTAAATGACAAAGGAAAGTTAAATTTACCGGGGATCTTTAATGAAAAAGCTCAGGTTGCCGAAATACTTTTTGCAAAGATGAATGATCCTGAAATGGATCCTGATGCAATATTCGAACGTGATAATGACGGTTTTCCTCTGAAACTGCAAAAAGCAGCACGATCTCTCCTTGTAGATGGATTACCCTTTTTTAACTATGAACAAAATATTCAAAAATTTCGCGACGAGATTCTTCATATATCCAGTAAGAAGGCAAACAGCCGGGCTGAACTTGAAGGATATTTACAACGGGAAAAAGCCCAGTTACGCGGGAAAAATATTTTACTTGAAGATCGTGAAATGAATGAACTGCTGGTCAAAGCACATACACCTAATGTTATTCTCAGCAGCGAAGAAATTGAGAATTGGTTTCGTTTGAACTTTCAGCGTCAACCACTCAAAGCTCTGGAAAACCAGCGCGATCGTATGTGGAACGAATATACGCAGGTTGAAGAGCGTATTCAAAATATCTCCCAGTTACTGCGCGCCTATACGCTTTATCAGCGGGATGTGGATTATGTGGTCAAAGCAGTCGAGGAAAGTGAATCAAGAAGAACGGGTACCGCTCGAGGCCACAAAGCAGTGATGATTGTTGACCAGTTTACCGGACGATTGATGCCGGGACGGCGATTCAGCGACGGTCTGCATGAAGCACTCGAAGCCAAAGAAGGCGTAGAAGTTCAGGCGGAAAGTCAAACATTGGCCACGATCACCATTCAAAACTTTTTCAGACTCTATAAAAAACTCGCCGGAATGACCGGAACCGCTGAAACTGAAGCTCAGGAATTTTTCAGCACTTACAAGATGGATGTGGTTGTCATTCCCACCAATAAACCTGTGGTTCGAGATGATTATAACGATGTCATTTATAGAACAAAAAAAGAAAAATATGCTGCCATTATCGATGAAGCGCTGGATATGCATCAGCATGGCAGACCGGTTCTTATTGGTACGGTTTCTGTTGATGTCTCTCAACAACTCAGTCAACTGCTCACCTTGCGTGGTGTTCCCATTGCCAACTGGCTTAAAAAGGGAGATGTGACAAAGGAGTTGGAATCAGGACGTTTCCATACGGTTTTAAACGCCAAATTTCATAAAAACGAAGCTGAAATCGTCGCCAAAGCCGGGCTGCCCGGTACCATTACCATTGCCACCAATATGGCCGGACGCGGTACGGATATCAAATTGACACCGGATACTAAAAACAGTGGCGGTTTACATATTATCGGGTCCGAAAAACACGAAGCACGTCGAATCGACCGGCAGCTTCGCGGACGTTCCGGCCGACAGGGGGATCCCGGTTCATCGCGGTTTTACCTTTCGCTGGAAGATGACTTGATGCGCCTTTTCGGTTCGGATCGTATCACCAGCATTATGAGCCGGATGGGATCGATGGAGGAGGGTGAGCGTATTGAGCATTCTTTAATTACCCGATCCATCGAACGGGCTCAGAAGAAAGTTGAAGAACGTAATTTTGATATTCGTAAAAATCTTTTGGAATATGATGATGTCCTGAATGATCAGCGAAAAATTATCTATAAGCGCCGTCAAAATCTTCTCGGTTTTGCTCAACCCGATGACTATATAGAATCAAAAAGAAAACGCTATCTTGGGGAAGAGAGGGACGCATGGCAACTTGAAAATATACTGAAAGATTTAAAGTCTTTATTTGGCTCTGAACCGGAAGTACAAATTGCCGACCTGGAAGTACAAAAAGAAGATGAAATTATTGAATTGTTGCTTGAATGGATCGAAAATGAGCTGGAAGTTGAAAAACATTTGCAGCAGATGCAGGAGCGTCATCGAATTCTCGGGTACAATCAAATGGAATCCATCATCCCGATACTCATTGAACTGAAAATCGGTTTACACAGTGCCGGAACCAAGGATGTTGAGAAATGGAATTTAGAAGGTATCGGTATGGAAATGGAACGAATTTTTGCTGCCATGCCGGAGTGGTTGTTAAAAAATTCTGTACAAAATGCTGAAGAGCTGAAGCAGCGGCTTGTGACCTGGGCACTGGAAATCTATAAAAGTACTTTGGAGCAAAATCAAAAGACATACGATTGGATTTTATTTTTAGCAGTTCCTACGGTGGAGTTGAAAAAAGTCTTTGTGTTCGGTATGATGAATCAACACCTTTCGCCGGCTGTGCCTTCCATTTCCTGGAATGTGGATGAATTCCTTGCGGGCATGGAGCGAATTTTTCTCGCCCGGCCGCCATTGGGGGTGAATGAAATTCGTACCATACGCCGCGAGAAAATTCAGGAAAAAGTATATGCATGGCTCGATGAACTGGTTGAAGAAGAAAATGAAGAGCAGCAAATCCGGCATCGTATCCTGGGATATTTTTCCTCCATACGATTGATCGATACCCTCGTTCATCACAGCTTTCTTTTAGGCCGTGAAGATGGAGCGGAATCCGTGGATGATTTTACTGACGCGCAAAAGGAATATCTGGTCTCCATATTTGGCCAAGAATATCTAAAAATGCCCGAGGGTGAAAGTTCAGACAAATTTATTGTGAGGGCCATTCATAATGCACGCAGGATTTATCTTGAATTTATCTACAACAGCATCGATGCGTACGATCAAATATTATTGTTTAATGCAACCAGTGAGGAAATGATCCAATCCGCCATTATTGCCCTTCTCCGGGAACTGGATAACTCGCCGAGAAATTTTGATGAGAAAAAAAGTGAACTTTCTCAAAGATGCGAATTTATGTTTCTCAGCCGACCCTCTTTAAATATCCCTGCCCAGATCGATAATGCATCTCTTGTTGCGATGCAGGAAACCCTGGTTAACTGGGGATTGAACCTTTACCAGGTCTATTCCGACCGAATCGATAGGTTAAGACAGGAAAGGCTCAGCGGAGAAATCGTGCGGGATTCAGTATTTGCCATGATCGACGAAACATTGTACAACCTGATTAATAATATACTTGGGCAGGACGAGGCGCTCGATCCCAGCCAAATGGTTCGATTGGAGGCGGAATGCCGACTTGTTTTCCGCCAGTCACCTCGAATCAGGGATGAAAACGATGAAGTACGAGATCCCCGTGAGGTCTTGGACCGGTTGAACGCGTGGGCGAAGGACCTCTATCAAAAAAGAGTTCGCGAAATAGGTGAAAACCAGGCAACTCGGTTTGAAAGATATCATATATTAAACAAGATTGATGAAAACTGGCGGCATCACCTAAACGCCATTGATGAGCTTCGGGAAGGAATTGGATTGCGCGGTTATGGACAGAAGGATCCCCTACTCGAGTATAAATCCGAAGCCTATAAAATGTTCGTATCAATGGTTGAAAATTTGAACCGGGATATTGTGGCAACACTGTTTAAATTTTTCGATATCGGCGGTGAAATTGAGGAACGTGAACTGCGCCGGCAGGAGCCGAAGGATTTTAGCGAGAGCCATTCGCAGGTTGAAATTTTCAAACAAGTTATGGCAAAAGAGAGTCAACGTCCATCGCAACGCCCCGCTGATACGCCGCAGAAAAGAAAACCAATCGTCAAAGGACAACAGGTGGGCCGGAATCAACCCTGTCCGTGCGGTAGTGGGAAAAAGTATAAAAATTGTTGCGGTCGAAATGTATAAAAATGTGATGACGGATAACGAAAAAGAATGTTTGTCTTGCATTTCAAAATTTTTTTAATATATTGCTAATATGAAACAATACGTCGTGGCGGGCGTATTGATGTGTGTATGATTTGGAGAAGAAATGAATAGACGGGTTCTGGAAATATTAACCTATGTAATGCAGGAACTTCGGGAAACGCCCTTGGAAGATATTGATTTACAATTGGTTGTTGATATTTTGAGTGAGCAGGGCTTTTCAGATGAGGATATTTCTGTTGCCATGTCCTGGCTCATGAATGATTACGATCGTGCCGTACAGGTGACGAGCGGGCATCCACCGGGGATACCTCGGCCGCTATGGCGAATGTTGAGCGATAGTGAGCGGAGCGCTATTTCTCCTAATGCATTTAGTTATCTTATTAAGCTGCGGGAGCTTGAATTACTCAGCGACGATATGATGGAAAATATAATCGAGAAAGCTGTAAACTTGCCATCACTATATGTCGACGTGGAGCAAATGCAGGACTTGATCGCCGCGGTTGTATTGGACTTTGAAAATAGCGCCTCGGAAGGATATTTTCAGTATACGGTTACACGCTTGCCTCATTAATTATTTATTAACTTTAAATTAAATGACCGAACCTTTGGTTACAATCGAGTCTTTACCTTTTATGCGTTCGTTGCATGAAGCGCCATTACCGGTAAAAGCACGCCCGGTATCCCCAAATGCCTTCAAGGAAATTGATACCATTTTTCGCGAAAAATTTTTTCAGATATTACCCAAAGATTTATTAACCGATCATTTCGGAAGATTGGACGGAGTTGTTCTGCGATTATTGACTGAACGTCAATCTGAACTTGTGCAGGTGCATCCTACCGGACTGTATATACATATAAAATTGGAATTGCCGGCAGGGCATACATTTTTTGCCAGATTGTTAAGGATCAAGGAAAAGTCGGTGTATCTGCCTGATCGATATCATGCTGAGGCGGTGGTTTATGACCTCGCCGAACAAAAATTTATCGCCAATTCATTGTCAAGTAAAGAATTGAAACTCCTGCCTCCGCTACCTTTTTGTGTGAAAGATATTATGATCGAAGCCTCCTGCAAATACGGAATATCCGCTGATGAGGTTTACGAAACGATCATCCAGTTGGTTCATTTGACTCACAAAGGAAAAAACCGGGGGCTTGTTGCATTGGGTACATTCAATTCTGTGCAAAATTTGCAGAGTATAATTCAGCAAACAAGAGAATTGATCTTTCAAGATTATGGCAATGATTATCTGCCACGGCATCAGTCGAAGTTGGGTTGGAAGAGTCTCGAAAAAAAAAGGTTTCTGTATCCGAGTTCTGTCAGAAATAAACCCAAAAGCTTGCAAAGGTATCTAACGAAAAATCAGAATCGAATTTATGCTATGATATGGACGCGTTTTGTAGCTTCTCTAATGCGGCCGGCCAAAGTAGTAGAACGTAAAATTATTATAGCGGCCGGACCGGAGCAACGTTATATGTTTCAAACGAATGCGCGTGATTTTATTTTTCGTGGTTATTATCAGGTCTATCAGCCGGAAAATAGTTTTATTGGCTCTGACAGCTGTAGTTTTCCCCGTGAGATCGTGTTGAACCGGGAATTAAAATTGTTAAAAACTGAAATCAAGCATCAAATCCAAAAAGAACCCGGTCAGTATAGTGAGGCTGAATTGCTGACAGAAATACGTGATTTGGGCACGGTCTCAGAAATAGCCGGTGTCATTTCTCGGTTGATAAAGGATGGATATGCAGAAAGGCAGAATAAAAAACTTTTACCTACGCAAACCGGACTGTTGGTAGGTAAGGTAATTTTGGAACGATATGCGATGTTGACGAGTCAGAAATTTCAAACATATTTATTTGATCGACAGAACGACCCTGAGACTAAAGATGTGGCTGTAAGTGAGCTGCTGGATAAAATAATTAACCGCGAACTACAGACTGTTAAGGCAGAGGACGCCGGTCTGTGTCCCGAGTGCGGGAAAAAGATGGTGCTCCGAGTGAGTCGCTTTGGAAAATTTTATGCATGTTCAGGCTACCCACATTGTACTTTTACTCAATCTCCAAGTCTGGATCTGCAATGTCCGCTCCATGGGTGTGACGGTAGGATCATTAAGCGTAGATCAAAAAATGACCAGATTTTTTACGGATGTACAATGTATCCGGCTTGTTCATTTACGTCAAGTCAAAAACCGGTAAAAAAAATTTGTCCTTTTTGCGGCCATCCTTATTTAATTGGAGGTTCGCAGGGGGAAGAACCTTTGTTGTGTCCGAACTGTAATAATAGTATAGCGACGGATAACGAGATATTTAGTTAAGGGATATTCTTTGGTATTTCATACAAACAGCCTGGATAACCATGTTCATACCTTTTTAGAATACCTTAGAGTTGAACGACAGAGTTCTGCGCACACTATTTCTGCGTACAAGAAGGATCTGCAGCAATTTTTAATTTATCTCTTTGAGAGAAATCAAAACATTAAACCCGACATTTCAAGTTTCACCCGGGAATCGGTTCGCGGCTTTCTCGGTTCCCTGTTACGTGCTCGGTTTTCGCCACGTAGTACCAGCCGAAAGTTGGCAACCTTAAGGGCCTTTGCTCGATTTCTTGTGCGGGATAATCAGTTGTCGGTAAATCCAACCCTGAATATCGCATCTCCGCGGCTTGAGAAACGGTTGCCCACCGTTCTTACTTTCGATGAAATGAAAAAGATATTGTCACTTCCCGATCTCGATTCTTTTGAGGGGCTGCGCGATTTTTTAATCCTTTCTTTTTTCTATGCAACAGGCGTGCGTGTTTCGGAAATGATTCAAATAAAAATTAAAGATATCAATTTATCCGAAAATACAATTCGAGTTCTCGGAAAAAGAGATAAAATACGAATCCTTCCATTGGGGCGCCGGACCGAAAAGGATATAGAAAACTATTTGACCAGGTATCGAGAATATTTTTCTGCAAAAACGGAACATAATAGTTATCTTTTTGTTAATAATAATAGAGCGCCCTTTACGAGGCATCAAATTGCACGTATTGTTCAGAATTATGTGGTCAAAGTTACCGGAAAAGAAAAGGCTCATCCACATGCACTCAGACATACATTTGCGACTCATCTGCTGGACGAAGGAGCGGATTTAATGAGTGTGAAAGAGTTATTAGGTCATGCAAATTTATCAACGACACAAATATATACTCATGTGTCTGCGGAACATTTGAAAAAAGTGTATAAAAATACTCATCCTCGGATAAAACAAAGTTCAAAAACCGGAGAATCACTACCGTTGAAACGAAAAGGAGGTGATGCAAATCATTCAATTTAAATGTCTTCATCATAGTGCCATTGGTCCCGTTGTACGATAAAGCCGGGACAAATCATGATAGAAAAAGGAGGTCGCCATGCGAGTAAAATTCACTGCGAGACATTTCAAAACATCCGATCGATTAAAAGATTTTGCGACGAATGAAGTAAAGCGGCTTAAAAAGTATTATGAGCCCATCCTGGATGTGGAGATAATATTAGATTATATCAAACAACAGCAGGTCGCAGAAATTATCGTAAAAATCAATGGCACCAAATTAGCAGTAATAGAAGGATCTGAAGATATGTATAAATCGATTACTCTCGCTGTCGATAAATTGGAGCGACAAGTGTTAAAACGCAAGGGAAGAATTCGCCACTTTGAAAAGCATCGAATTACGTCAAATATTGAAAACGAAGTGTAGAAATCTCGTCCAATTGATAGAATCTGAAAATTATTTGCAATTTGGTAAATTAGCCTCCCGGGACATTCCGGGAGGCTAATTTTAATATCACGGAAACTGCGTTGTAAAAGAAATGAAGCCGTTGCGCTTAAAACGAAACATATCTCCGAAAATTTCAAGTCGAGAGATCTATGAAAAAACAAAGCTATGATATTGAATTACAGAATGAACCAAAGGTAAAACCATACATCACGGTTGGTGAACTGTATGAAAACACCCACGAATGGGTTCAACTTGCCATTTTTAACAACAAAGCCAGTTTTAACCGGAAAATCAAGGAAAAAGAGCTCCATCGTCCCGGATTGGCTTTGGCAGGATTTGTAGAGGTGTTTACTTATTGGCGTATTCAGTTGTTGGGGAATTCGGAAATTGGTTTTTTAAATACTTTACACGGCAGGAAACGGATTCATGCAATTGCCACAGTACTCGGATTCGATTTGCCATGTATTGTAATTACCAATAATAACCGACCACCGGCAGAACTGGTGGAAATTGCGGATCACAATGGTATTTCAATTTTTACAACTCCGCTCACGACAACGACAGTAACGCATTATCTTGGTGAGTATCTGGATGCTGTTTTTGCACCGCAGATCGTTGTCCATGGATCGTTGGTCGATGTTTACAGTGTCGGTTTGCTGATCACCGGGCGTGCGGCAATTGGTAAAAGTGAGTTGACGCTTGATCTTGTTGAAAGGGGGCATCAGTTGGTTGCCGATGATGTTGTAAATATTACAAAGACCGGCACCAATCGAATACAGGGTGCTCCGAGTGAAATTATAGAGCATCATATGGAAATCAGAGGATTGGGGATTATAGATATTCGCAGGATGTTCGGTATAAGAGCCATCCGGGGCAAGAAGGATATTCACGTTGTTGTAAAATTGGAGCATTGGGAAGCCCAGAGGGAATATGAAAGAATCGGTGTCGATGAAAAAAATATAGAACTACTCGGTGTCCCTCTACCCCTCGTGGAATTGCCGATTTTTACCGGAAAAAATATAACAGTTATCGCTGAAGTTATCGCGATGAATCATAAACTCAAACAACATGGTGTCAATCCCGCAAAAGAATTTAACGATCGACTTATTAATATCATGCAGGACAAAATTAAAAACAAAGAGGCATTGTAAAAATTTTATGAAACACGGAATATTAATTACGCATGGCCCGATCGGCGATGCGATTATTCAGGCAAGTCGCACAATTCTGGGGATTGATGATGGTTTACATGCGCTGGATGTGACGGAAATGTCGGTTGATGAAATAACACAGCGGTTAAAATCGATCGTCAATTCTCCCGAAAGGCGGGAGCAGGGTGTTATTATCATGGCCAGTCTATTAGGAGGTAGCTGCTGGAATGTATCCGCAGCCGTTGCGAAAGAAATGAAGAATATCGAGGTTGTCTCAGGTGTTAATTTGCCCATGGTTTTGTCATTTATGACCAAACGTGATAAAATGCCTCTAAAAGAATTGGCTCAAGTTTTAGTAAATGACGGTCATCGAAGTGTGACGAAACTGATTTAATCGGAGAAGAATCTATGCCTTTGGTACAAGTACGAATTGATGATAGATTGATACACGGACAAGTTGTCGTCGGTTGGCGACATGTTTTAAATCCGGAACATATCATTTTATGCAGCGATGATGTCGCCTCTTCCGATTGGCAGCGAAAGATTTATTTGTCCGCAGTACCCGAAGATATCCAGGCTTCGGTTTATACGATAAAGGATACGATTGCAGAACTTTATAAAAAAAATCAATTACGCATTTTGCTTCTCGTGGATAGTCCAAAAACCATAGTCCGGCTTGTTGAAGCCGGTATCGAAATCGATGAAGTGAATGTGGGTGGGATGCATTTTAAACCGGGGAAAAATCAGGTCGCTCCGTTTATTTTTGTCGATCAGGAGGATATTGAAAATTTTCGAAAATTAAACGACAGGGATATTCGCCTGGAGGGACGTGATGTACCCACTCGTCCACCTATTGATCTCGCCTACGAACTGAAACTTTAATTTCACTTTTGTAATTACACTTTCCGTTTTGTTATTAAAATTCCGTCCTTGCTTTGAGTCAAGTAGTTATTTATTTTGGCTTTGAAGCCGTTGTGATTTATGGCACAATTGTTGTTGTTAAAAGATCGGTTTTACATCTTTTGAAGGCAACTATTGTTTATATTTCCCCCGGTGAGGAAGGAGAGGATGGGAATCCTAAAATTGCATCGTCAGGCAATGATTATTTGCTTTTTAATTTTTCTTTTTTTGGTTTCGGGTGTTCACAGCAGCGGAATTCGATTAACATGGAATTCAAATTCCGAACCGGACCTGGCCGGGTACAGAATTTACTATGGTTCTTCATCCGGGCAATATTCGCATAAACTGATTGTTACGGAAGAACCAACGGTTGTCGTCCCGAATCTTTTTGATAATGTGGAATATTTTATCGCTGTTACCGCTTTTGATACAGCGGATAATGAGAGTCCGTTCTCAACGGAATTAAACTTTGTTTTAGGGGACACAACGGCACCGACGATTGTATCATTGATCCCTCTAGACGATTCCCATTTATTGTTGAATTTTAATGAAACTTTGAGGGAGACCTCAGTTCAGGAAATTAGGAATTATTCCATAAATAACGGATTGCAGGTGATTTCCGCCGTCTTCGGGGCTGATTACAGAAGTGTTGTCTTAACGACCAACGCCCCTTTCGGTGAGGGTGAACACAGTATAGCAATACAAAATATTGCAGATATCGCTTTACCTCCAAATTTTATTACACCAACCACAAAAGATTTTGAATATCCGCCCCAGCAACAGGACACGACCCCGCCACTTATCCTTTCGGCACAACTGGTATCGAATATCGAATTGGAGGTTATGTTCTCAAAGGCAGTTGATCCGGTTTCAGCTCAAAATCCGAATAACTATCGTATCGATAACGAGGTTGAGTTAACCAGCGTAAAACTGCGACAGGATAACACGGTTCGGCTGGTGACCACGCCGCATATTGCCCATGTGAATTATACAATCACTATTAATAACATTTTGGATCAAACACCACGGAAGAATAAAATTCCCGACAACAGTACTTATTTTTACCATTTTTCACCCGGTGATGACATCGGACCGGTTGTAACACTCGTGAACATGATCGATATTGACCTTGTTGAAATACTTTTTAACGAGCCGGTTGACAGAACCAGTGCTGAAAATATCACCCATTATAATATAAACGGGGATATCAGGGTTTTATCTGCCGAATTAGACAATACCGGACAAATTGTCCGGCTTCACACCACGCAACATGCGGCGAATTATCTATATTTTTTGATCATCTCTCAAATCACCGACGACAGCCCTGCTAAAAATCCGATTCAGTACCACAGCGGGTATGCCTATGTTTTCGAGCCGGATGATCGTACGCCTCCGGTTATACAGCGCGTCGATGTGCTCGATGACACACATTTGAGAGTCGTTTTTTGTGAATCACTCGACAGGGAGACGGCACAAAATACCTTAAATTATCAATTGAGTGGTGATGTATCTATCGTAGCTGCCGTTCTTGATGCATCCGGTTCGGGTGTGTATTTGCAAACCTCTCCCCATACAGCCGGTCAGGTTTATGTGCTGCGTGTCAATAACGTTAAAGACGATTCAAAAGTGGGTAATCCGGTCTTACCAAACAGTTCTTACACTTTTGTGTTCCCCGGTGAAAATTCATCGGCGGGTCCTGTGATTGTTGAAGTTAGGCCGGAACGGTCATCCTTATATCTTTATTTCGACAAACCGCTTTTCCCTGAAACAGCGACAGATATCTTAAATTATCGGACAAGTCCTGAATTGTTTTTATACACCGCCAGTCTCAGCGCCGACCAGAAAACCGTTATGCTCGAAACCGCTCCCCATACCACCAATCAACTGTATAATTTGACGGTCACCAATTTGAGCGACACCCAGGGAAACCGGCTTACCACCGGCGGTTCTTTTGTCTATATCTACAAAGGTGAGGACATAATCAGACCTTTTGTTACTCTTGTGCAGATTGTGGATCGGGAAAATATTGATGTATTATTCAGTGAAAATTTAGACCGTATTTCTGCCGAAAATATTAAAAATTATTCCATTACAGGTGGTGTGCAGGTGCTTGATGCTCGTTTGGGTGGATCAGGAAGGGTTGTGCACTTGCACACCACAATTCACGATCTCAATCAGCTTTTTGTTCTGCATCTAAATAACATTCGAGATTCCGGAACCGGTGCCAATGAAATTTTATCCAATAGCAGCTATTCCTATCTGTTTTCCTCCCCCGACAATCTCGATCCGACCATCGCGTTCGTGCGCCCGGTAAATTCACAATATATTGAAGTATCTTTTAGTGAGCCGGTTGACATGCCTTCTGCGTTGGATGCACGTCACTATACGCTCAACCAGGAGATACAGGTCATCTCGGTTAAGAAGGGCAGGGCGGATCATATAGTTGAGCTGTCAACAACACCGTTGCCGTCGGATAAATTATTGCTACTTTCAGTTCACAACGTTCTAGATCGCAGCGGCAACGATATTCCACCTAATTCTTCCTACACATTTACATTCGAAGACCTGATGCGCTCTGTAAGCCCGACTCTCGTTGACGTTAAGAATTTAAATGTACGGGAATTGCTGCTCGTTTTTGAAACGCCGGTATCAAAAGAATGGGCGCTCCATATTTCCAGTTATCTTATTTATGGTGGTGTTGCCATAACAGATGTACAAATTGATGAATCAGGCACTGTGGTCAAATTAACCACGTCACCCCACCAGCGGGATCAACTTTATGTGCTGATGTTTAATGGTGTACAAGACAATAAACCATATTTTTATTTCTATTCGCCCATTAACACTGCCCAGCCTGTTGTGAAAACCATAACCGTGGCTACCGATATTCTGCTTAAAATTGTTTTTTCAACCTCATTGGAGCGCTCATCGGCGGAAAATATCAATAATTATTCAATTAACCGAGATGTGGCTGTGCTGGCAGCAAAACTGGATGCAGCAGGAAATATCCTCTACCTGGAAACATCCCGCCATCGAGCCGGTGTCGCTTATTCTTTAAGCATTGCCGATGTTAAAGGCGTGCAGGACGGAGTTGTCAACACATGTGCAGCTTATACTTACCTGCCCTCTTTGCAGCTTGAAATTGACGGAAAAGCTGAAACCTGCCTTTCTTACCTGGATATGGGGAAATCTTATTATCTTGACCGTAACTATGTCGTTACACATGTGCCTGAGTTTATGCAACATGCACGTATGATCATGACCCTGAATGGAGAAAAAGGCAGAACGGATACGGATTATCTGACCTTGCAATTGAGTCAGGCTGCTTTTGTATATGTGGGATTCGACTCTCGGGCGGAAGCCGTTCCACGCTGGTTAAGCAGCAGCTTTGCTAAAACGAACGAGAGTATTGGTGTAACCGACGCCTGTGAGAATCTTGAATTATGGCGATGTTACTGTCCTGCAGGAGAGGTGAACCTGGGGGCAAATAATGCCGCAGGTGCCAAGGGTGCCGAGAGCATGTATATCGTCGTCATTCTCGAGCCATCGGAGGATATCCCTGATTATGGTAAGTTTGATGCTGCGTATAACAGTCAGGGTCGTTTCCCTGAGCAATTTAAACTATATCAGAATTATCCCAATCCGTTTAATCCCCGAACGACCATTCGATTCGATCTCCCGGAGAGCCGCCTTTGTAAAGTAACGATATATGACGTGCTCGGGCGCCAGGTGACGGTGTTGTATGATGCCTACACACCCGCCGGAGAAAAGTATCTCGAATGGAACGGTGAAAATGATCTGGGTGTGACGGTGAGTTCGGGGATCTATTTTTACCGGTTGGAAGTATGGCGCGACGGTCAATATAATGGGCTGCCGTATCGGGAAAATTTCGAAACCGTAGTTAAAAAAATGACACTCCTCAGATAAAACTTCTACTCTCCTTCCTCTGCCCCGGGTGTTTGCTGCAGCATCCGGGGTTTTTTTAATTCTATCAAAAAGGAAACCTCTTGATTATTATGGCAGCTTTTAGTATTATTAGAGAATAAATCGGAATTTTTTTAACCGGCCTGGTTTTTACGGGACGTTCGGAAAGTCGTTTTATCCTTGCCTGAATGAGAGGCACAGGTTTTCGTTCAATAATTGGGAGAAATAAATGGTTACCAGATCTCAAAAAATCCGATTGGGGGTTTTTATCGCTCTGTCTTGCCTGGCTCTTCTGGCGACCTTTTTTATTATTTTGGCACCCCGGTTTTTTGAGAATCGGGATATCTATTATATCGGTTTCCGAGATACATCCGTGACCGGTTTACAGGAAGGTGGGGCGGTTAAATATCACGGATTGACCGTTGGCTTTATAAACGATATTTATATCGATCCGAAGGATTTACGCCGCGTTATTATTGAAGTCAGTTTAGAGCACGGCACACCCATAAAAGTCGATACAAAAGCGGAAATTGCTTTTCTTGGTATCACAGGTCTCAAAGTTATCGAGCTACAGGGCGGGGCCAGTGACGCAGCGGATTTAGAGATGAATGGTTTTATTGAAACCGGCCGTTCCATTACAGATGAAATTACCGGCAAGGCGGAAATTATCGCCGAAAAAGCCGAGATTGTTCTGAATAATCTTGCCGAATTAACGACGAAAGCGAATCAGGATAAAATATTTAGTACCGTCGAAAGACTGTCGATTATAATGGTCCAGATTCATGAGCTGTTACGCAAAAACGAAAAATCCATCACGAATACCCTTTCCAATGCAGAAGATTTTTCCTATGAGCTCGGTGATTTGTCTTTAAGCGCAAAAAACACAATTCAGAACCTGGAAAAGCTGACACGATCCGATTCCCTGAAGCAAATTATCGGTAATTTAGCAGATGTCACACATGAACTCAAGGAAGCAGAAATTGTAAAACTGGTCCAGGATATAAATGTCACGTTGATTCATACCAACAAAATGTTGCAGGATATCGAAGCAACATTTGCTAAAAGTCGCACGGATTTGGTCTACACCATAGAATCTCTAAAGGAAAGCTCGGAATATCTGAATCAGTTTTCCCGCATGATCAGCGAAGATCCTTCCATCCTTGTGCGGGGTACCCGCCCAAAGGATGTTCCGGATACTAAATTGGAGTAATAGAATGAAAAAGCGATTTTTGTTATTGATATATGTATTGTTACTGCTT
This sequence comes from Candidatus Zhuqueibacterota bacterium, assembly GCA_016931775.1. Taxonomy (GTDB): domain Bacteria; phylum Zhuqueibacterota; class Zhuqueibacteria; order Residuimicrobiales; family JAFGEC01; genus JAFGEC01. Next base: position 20,653 of record JAFGEC010000493.1, read on the forward strand.
TTTATGGGATGCAGTAAAGAGGCGTTGATCCGTAAATATTATCTTGTGGAAATTCCGAGCGAAGTGATTATTACAGCCGCAGATTCGACGCTGCAATACAAGGTAGATATACGCGATTTTAATGTCTCAAAGGCTTTTAACCAAACGCGGATCGCTGTACGAACTGAATCCAATGAGGTGAACTATTATTTTTATCACCACTGGGCTGTTAGACCCTCCGTGGCGATTGCCGATATGGTATATAATATAGTGGAAGCAAAGAACATCTTTTATCGCTGTTCACGGGATTATAGCTATGATCCCGATTTTATCCTTGAGGGGTATGTACAAACCATCGAGCATGTGATGCAGGAAAAAAAGGTGTCTGCACGGCTTGCATTGATCTTTAGACTGATTAAAACGCCCAATCAGGTGCCGGTTGTAAAATACGAGTTTGACAGGACAATAGACCTGAAAGACGACCGTACAATGAACGGATTCGCCCATGCAATCAGTATCATTTTACAGGAGGAGACCGAGATTTTTTTGAATAAACTGTCTGCAGAACTCGGTCAATCCAAACCAGAGTAATCCGATATGGTAAAAATTACCTATTCAGAAAATCGGCTCGTTGTTCAGGGTCAATTATTAATTTCCGAATTGGAAAATTTGGAAAAGATATTAAAGTTTATAGATAAAACCGTCATGTCCAGCCTGGAAATAAATCTGGCAGCAGTCAATCGAATTGATAGTGCGGGTGTCGCTTTTCTCGACGAGATTTTGGAAAGAGGAAAGGCAAAAGGTTTGTCCGTCCAAATGGTCCATGCCGGCCCACATATCGCTGCAACCATTGCCGCCTTCTCATCAAGAAATTTACCGGAAGCAGATAGCACGGCACCTCCGTCGATATTTGAAAATATCGGCGGATGGCTGGTTGAGGTCGGTCGCAACACGAAACAGTTGCTCTATCTTATATCAGATTCCGCCTGGTTTGCCGTTACAGGGCTGTTTCATAAAAAAGGTGTGCGTAAAGGCGAGTTTATTCGTCAAAGTATTATTATCGGCATGAATTCTTTCCCCATTGTCGCTCTCATTTCCTTTCTGGTGGGATTGATTCTGGCATTGCAATCTGCAGCTCAATTACGGATATTCGGCGCAGGTATTTATGTGGCCGATTTGGTTGCGATTTCAATGACCCGTGAAATGGGGCCGCTGATGACTGCAATTGTTTTCGCCGGCCGCAGTGGTTCGGCGATAGCTTCGGAAATTGCTACAATGGTGGTTACTGAAGAGACCGATGCGTTAAAGTCCATGGCTCTGAATCCGGTTCGGTATGTTCTTGTCCCCAAAATTTATGCGATCACATTAACCATGCCTTTGCTCACCGTTCTTTCCATTATTTTAGGCATTCTGGGTGCGCTGGTGATCGGAATGGCTTATCTTGATATCGGTCCTTTACCTTTTTATAACGAGGTGCTGACTGTTTTGATATTAAAAGATCTCCTTACCGGGCTGATCAAAAGCGTAATTTTTGCATGGATTATCGTACTTGTCGGTGCTTATTACGGTTTTCGTGTGCGCGGCGGAGCTCAGGGGGTGGGCAGTGCCACCACGGCTTCGGTGGTGGCCTCGATATTTCTGGTTATTCTCGCTGATAGTCTTTTGGGATTGTTGTTTTATTTCGGCGGCGGAGCTGATATGTGATACTCATAATGTTTTATGGATGAAATCCCTGTTGATTTTTTTATTTTTAAAGGATGGTTTCAATGTCGACGGAGAGTTTGACGAACATTATACAGGTTGAGGATCTGACAACCGGATATAACGGCCGGACCGTCTTGCAGAATGTTTCCATGGTTGCCCGTGCCCACGAAATTACGGTGATTCTGGGCGCCAGTGGTTGTGGAAAGACCACTTTGTTGAAAAATATGATTCGACTTTATCAACCCTGGTCTGGATCAATCCGTCTGTTCGGCAAGGAAATTACCGATATGGATGAGCCGGAATTTAATCACCTGCTGCAAAATATCGGCGTGCTGTTTCAAAACGGCGCCCTGTTGAATTCTATACCGGTTTCGGAAAACATTTCCATCCCTCTGCTTCAGCATACCAAACTACCGCGCGTTTTGATTCAACGCCTGGTTCGGATAAAATTGCATCTCGTGGGTTTGGAGAATGCGGGGCACCTGCTGCCGTCGGAACTGTCTGGCGGTATGCGCAAACGCGCAGCACTGGCACGCGCGATCGCAATGGATCCGCCGCTGCTGTTCGGCGACGAACCGTCTGCCGGTTTGGATCCGGTTACATCCGCAGCATTGGACGATCTTTTGTTAAAACTGCGAAATGATCTGGGTATGACGATTTTATTGGTCTCACATGAAGTACCGAGTATTTTACGCATCGCAGACAGTATTATTTTTCTAGAGTCCGGGAGAGTGCTGTTCTGCGGACCGTTAAAACAAGCTTTAACGGCAGGGATTGAAGAAGTGGATGATTTTTTCAGCAAGGGTTCGGAAGGGAGAAGGGCCGGGTAATTTGTGTTTTTTCTCTGCGGTCACTGCGTTCTCCGTGGTTGAAAAATAGAACCAGAGTTCAAAGAGTCAAACACAGAGCATGCCAAAAAAGAAATATCAGGTTACATAATTTTAGTGATGTAGCACTGTTGGTAAATTTTATAAAGTTGATGCCAAAGCACAAAGCAGTACGGATGAAATTTAGATATCTACGAGTGGTTCTTCACTGCCTCGAAAAATGCCAAAATATTCTCCTCCGGTGTGTCATCCTGAATGTTATGGGCCGGTGCCATGAAATAGCCGCCATTCTGTCCTAAAATGTCGATAATCCGGGTGACTTCCCCGCGGATAGTGTTCGGCGTGCCGAATGGCAACAAGGATTGCACGTCAATCCCGCCAAAGAAAACGAGATTCTTACCGAATTCTTTTTTTAACAATTCCGGTTGCATATCTTTGGCCCGGGGATGGATGGGATTGAGGATATCCAGTCCGATCTACATCTGACTCTGTGCGAGGACATGAATATAGAGGTGTAAAAATATTAAACTCCGTTTCATCTATGATTTTTACATTTGCCTAATTTCCTGTCCATAATGGAGTTATACATGAATTTCACTTTCCACCTTGTATTAATCTGCGTAATTTTTTATATTGAGTAAATTTGTGCGCGCTTTGCACAAAATTCATTGAATACGACGTGGATTTATTTATCGGAACATTTATCCTACTAACATCGGAGCCCGGGGCCCGGCAAGGGACCGCCAAACGGTAAAATTAACGATGGGAGCAAAACGGATGTTTTTTGAAAGGCGGGATTTTATAAAAATTTTAGGCGCGGGATCTTTGGCCAGTACTTTTCCGGGCGATCCGGCATCACGTGCACTTTTAAAAGCAAGTGTGGAATTTACCACAAGCAGCCCGGCACAGTTTTCCCGGAAAAAGATACAAACCGATGTGCTGGTGGCCGGCGGTGGCCTTTCCGGTGTGTGTGCCGCTATCGCGGCAGCGCGGAACGGCGCCAGGGTTGTGCTGGTGCAGGACCGCTCCAGACTGGGCGGTAATGCCAGCAGCGAGATACGTATGCACGTGTTGGGTGCCAACAATCACGACAAAACCCGGAACTGGCGGGAAACCGGCATCATCGAAGAACTCAAACTGACCGAATCGGCAACCAATCCGCAGCGGTCGTTTGAAATGTGGGACCTGATCCTGTATGACAAGGTGGTTTCGGAATCCAATATGACACTTTTGCTAGATACCGCTGTAATCGGTGCCGAGGTCAAAGATGACCGCCTGACAGGTGTCCGGGCCGTCAGTTCCTTACTTGAAGAGTATTACGATATATCGGCCGATTATTTTATCGATTGTACCGGCGATGCGACTTTGGGTATGCTGGCTGGAGCGATTTGTATGCGCGGACGGGAGGGTAAGGACGTCTACGGTGAATCCCTGGCCGCCGACCACAGCGATAACAAGACCATGGGCAATTCCATTTTATTCTTTGCCAAAAAACACGAGCGGCCCATGCCGTTCGTTAAACCGGTATGGGCGGAAACCTATACCAAACAGGATTTTGAACACCGGAGAATATATTCCTATGAATACGGATTTTGGTGGATCGAATGGGGCGGAGAACTGGATACCATTAAGGATAACCGCGAGATCCGGCATCATCTGTTAAAAGTTGTGCTCGGTGTATGGGATTATATCAAAAACAGCGGAGAACACCCGGATTCCGCCAATTGGGCGCTGGATTGGGTAGGGATGATTCCCGGTAAACGCGAGAGCCGCCGTTTAAAAGGCGAGCATGTGATGATCCAACAGGAGATGGAAGACGCTGAAGAATATCCAGACCGTGTCGCTTATGGCGGCTGGCCCATGGACGATCATCCGCCGTGTGGTATGGATTGTACCGGCCAGAGTCCGTTCCGTTCGATAAAATTCGACAAGCCCTATAATATTCCGCTGCGCTCGCTTTACAGCATCAACCGGCCCAATCTGCTCATGGCGGGCCGTAATATCAGTGCTTCCCATGTGGCATTTTCCTCCACCCGCGTAATGGCCACATGTGCGGCCGTCGGCCAGGCGGCTGGAACGGCTGCAGCATATTGTAAACAAAAAACAATCATGCCGAGAGATATTACTGCCGAACCGGAGCGCCTGACACAATTTTTACAACTTTTGCTGCGGGACGATCAGTCATTGTTAAATGTTCAAAATACGGATCCGGAAGATCTGGCACGTAATGCAAAAGTCACAGTTTCTAAACAAACAAAAGCCGGACCGGCTTCCCGGGTAATCGATGGCTGGAACCGGGAAAAAGAGGATGGGACCTGCCATCAGTGGCAGGCACCGGCGGAGGAAAAACCGTGGCTGGAATTGAGATGGGAATCGCCGCAAAAAATTTCCAAAATTCAGCTGGTTTTCGACACCGGATTGGACCGCGTACTTTACCTCACCGGCAGCGATGGGCAATACAATGCTCAAATCCGCGGCGCACAGCCGGAAACGGTGGCGGATTATGAAATTTCCGCAAACGTGAACGGTGAATGGAAAACGGTCTGTCGCAACTCTGGGAATTATCTGCGGCTTGTCAGACACATTATTGAACCTATTGCGACCGATAAAATAAGGATAATAATATTCAAAACGAATGGTGATACACTTGCCCGGATTTGGCAGGTGTCCTGCTTTAGTTGATTTTAGATAATTCTTTGAAATTTTCCCGGTCATTAAGGTTGCCCGGGTGTTTAATTTAAAAACGTAAACATGGAGGATCGACCGACGTGACAAATCGACTCAAGTTAATTCTTTTCTCAGCCGTTTTAATGATTCTAACCGCTCAATCCATGGTTATCTGCCGGGACAAGTTAAAAATAGGCACGTCCGCACCGAGCTTTTATCTGAAAACACTGGACAATTCGGATTTTTTTCTGACCGACCATTGCGGCACACCGCGCCAACCTTGGAAAAATCTGCCGCGCAAGCCGGTGGTGGTGAGTTTTTTTGCGACTTATTGTATACCATGCCGTAAGGAAATTCCGGAACTTGAAAAGCTGGCGTATCACTATGGTGAGAGCGTGTCTTTTGTACTGGTCGATTTGCAGGAGGACAAACTGATGGTGGAAAAATATGTCCGTGAAAATCGCATAAAACTTGCCGTTCTCCTGGACCGCTTTGGCGTGACGGCAAAAAAATATAAAGTCGAGAGTTTACCCAGCCTTTTCGTTATCGATTCCAAGGGACAACTGGCTTTTGTGCAATACGGATTCGAGGAGGGATTTGAAGAGAAATTGACTGCGGTTGTAAATTCCTGTTTGAATACGGCCGCAGAATGAGACGGTAGAGATTTTAATTTTTAAGGAACGGTTCAAATTCAGCAGAGAAACAGGTTGCTATTATTAGAGTGTTATGTTTCAGATTTTTTCTTTCAAGGATATCTTAAATTATTGAAGGCCACATACCGGTTGTTGCCTGTGAAATAAGGCTTGTATTTTTTGAATTAATTCTTTCATCATCAACGAGTGAGTATCATCTTTTTTGCTTTTAAAGAAAATAATTATATTCCACTATTTAATAATCTACCGGTACCGTTTTTGCCATCCCATATCATACTGTGAAAACCCGAATTTATATTTTTTTTAACAATATACTTTCTGACCAACAAGATTGTAAATTTCAATAAAAATATCACCATTTTGAGGTAAATAATACTCTGTTTTGGTACTTTTGCTATATGGATTTGGATAGTTCTGGTAAAGGATATAGTCAACCGGTTGAAAATTATCCGCGTGCTCAACCGCCACAAGCCCATTCTCGTTAAAGAGCACCGGGCCGATTTCGGTTCCGATCCACTTGAGCCCGTCCGCATCGATGGCGATAGATTTGACACTGTCTTCCGGTAACCCTGAATTGGTGGTGTTTTAATATCTGATAGATCCGGCGGGATTTTCAAGGTATCCCAAAACGGTATACTCGAATCCGACCCAGACTGATTTTCCTTCTATGGCGATGGCCGAAACCGCATTGCCGTCAGTATAACTCGACCATTGAGGATTTTGGGAGTAGGCATAATATACAAAAGCGAGACAGGAGAATAGAAATGTTTTTATTTTCATTTGCTGTAATAAAACTTTGGATTGTCCGAGAAATAATGTAAAAATAGCAAAAATATAATAATGATTAAAGAATTTTTTTATTTCCATTATCTCGATTATTTTAACAGAAGCATTTTCTTTCTTGTGACGTTTCCTTCTGCGCTTAATTGATAATAATAAATACCCGAACTATAATTTATTGGATGAAAATCGATCCAGTGTTTGCCCGCGAATTGCTGTTCATGAATGAGAGTTTCTATCTTTTCTCCGAGCATGTTATATATATTTATGGTGACCATGGAAATATTGGATATTTCATACTCGATGCGTGTTGTCGGATTGAACGGATTTGGATAATTTTCTGAAAGGGAGATTGGAGATGGAAACGTTTTATCCTCCGAAACAACTGCCGTGAAAATTTCCAGTTTTCCTGAACCCGCATCTGCCTTAACGATATCCATTACTTTTTCACCCTCGTCGGGTGTATATGTATAATATTCTGCCGGATCAAAATTATATTCGCTCAAATTTTCAACAATTGTTCCGGAGCTCACCATATAATTGTCAATTGATTTGGTATAACCCACCGGATCACCACTTAATATTTTCTCCGGATCATTCACTTGTGAAATAAGCACGGGGACTGCGGTGTTCTTGAAATAGTTACCTTCAATCAGAACCTGTGCTGCACATGTAATGCCGACGGCATATCCTGTAATGTCCGTATACAAATTATTCAACATATGAACCGTGCCGTAGCGAACGCGTGGATGCCGTGAGTAGGTTCCATCAAACCAGTTCCTGTAATATGTCACTTTGATGTTCACGTCATCAGTTTGTTTTGTTGAATGCCCCACAAGTCCAACCGTTCGATGGTTTGTAAAGTAGTTGTTGGAAATTGTTACATTGTACGAGCCCTTTTTTATATCGAGCAATCCATCGTGAAAATCCCGAGCCGGATCGATACTGGGATTATCGGAAAATGAACAATGATCGATCCAGATGTTGTGACAACGATCGATTGTCAGCGCATCTTTTTCTTCGACGCGGCAATCAGCAAACTCTATATTTTGCACAATGATGTTGCTGCTTTCCACCAGTTTAATGCCGAAACCGAGTAATTTTGCATTGGTGCCAAGCCCGAGGAGGCTGATATTACCGGTTCGTTTAAAATCCACCATATTTTCCAAGCCGGTGAGTGTACCGGAGATATACAAGATCAGGGGCTCGACAATATTTTTTTCTCTCGGCTTCATAATATCAACCAGCTGCTGTGCTTCAGTAATGAGAACGGCTTCACCGTCCCGGCCGCCGGTTGTACAGCCATCCAGTGATGCAAATCCAATGGGTTCATCAGTCAATAATGGTTGCGCTGTTACGCAATTACCGATCAATAAAATAATTAAAACGAAAAGATTTGATCTCATATCTCGACTTTATTTTTCGTATTCTTCTCTTTTCGGATTCATATGGGCTCAGTATTGATTTAACAGTTATTGGATTTTATTATTAGACAGTTGAAACAGGCGCTCGGATCTTGGTTCCCCACATCCGGCGCATTCGGCGTCATACCAGCTCACAGGCAGGCCGCACTTGGGACAACGCCAGCGCTCTTCTTCGTATTTAATCCATTCCTGAACGCCCATCTCACGAATTTTTTCAAGGTTTGGCAGGTATTCTTTACGGTGAAGATAGCGGCCCATATTAATTAAATTCGTAATACGAGTGCAGGGTAATTCTTGACAGTCAGAACAACGAGAATCATTCTGCTTGTTCTTTGCACATTTCCTTATCGCGCAGTTTTGGCAATGGCCAGCAAGCTTGCCGCCGCTGAGACAGCCGTCGCAAAGAAGGCCATCCATCCAATTCGAAGGCGGAATACCCTTCTGTGCCTTC
>JAFGEC010000056.1 GCA_016931775.1 Candidatus Zhuqueibacterota bacterium
CCCCCGAGACCGATAAAAACCTTGGAGGATATAAACAGAGCCTCGTACAGGTAGGCGAGTTTACAGGGCAAGAATCGGAACACCCGTATCATATATACATGCAGGGCATTGTAATAGTAAAATAATTGAAGGGAATTATATGAGAAAGCAATCTTTAAAAACCGGCTATCTGTTTATATTTCAAGGTTGTTTTATTGTTTTTCTTTTTTTACAGCCCATTGTTACCGGTGCCCAACAATTCACCCGGATCACTGGGGGTCCACAGGTTACTGACGGCTGATGGTCGTTTAGTGTGAGCTGGATCGATTACGATAACGACGGTTTTCCGGACTTGCACATTAACAACTGGGTGTATGGCAGCAACGAGGCGGTAAACCATCTTTATCACAATGACGGCGATCTGGATCTTTTTGTGGCGAATGTAAACGATGTCAATAATGCACTGTACCTCAACAACGGTAATGACAACGCCTGGATTCAAATAACTCTCATTTGAACGAGTTGCAATCGTTCTGCAATTGGCGCGAAAATACGATTGAAAGCGAAAATCGGCAATGAGTCAATATGGCAGCTGAGGGAGATTTCATCTCGCAACGGCTTTTTTGTGCAAAACAATCTGACAGCTGCAGAGAGGACTAGCCTGGCCGAATCCCCGTTTTACCGACAATTTAGACGGAACGGTCACTAACAACTTGACCGGACTGACCTGGCTTAAAGATGCGGATGCGCTGGGTCAAGCCAACTGGCCGGGTGGCTTTAGGCTTATGATCCCGATTTATTAAATATTCAACCGCAATCAATTCCCAAACCATCCATTTACCATCTCACCTGCCGGATCCGAACAATTCTTGTGCTGAAATTCATTGGTCACCGGTGAATACAGGTAATCCTTCCCCCATCTTTTATCATTCCGTACCATCTCTTCCACTGCCGAAACGATAAAATCGATTTCCGCATCCGTAGTCGTCGGATGCACGGACAGCCGCACCCAGCCCGGTTTTTCCGACAAATCACCATGGTCGATTTTTTGAGTAATGCGCCGGGATTTTTTTGGGCCGACGTGCAACAAATAGTGTCCGTAGGTACCGGCGCACGAGCAACCACCTCGGGACTGAATGCCAAAACGATCGTTCAAAAGTTGTACGATTAAATTGTAATGGATTTTTTCCACATAAAAAGATACAATCCCCAAACGATCCTCCACATTATCCGCTAAAATATGAAGCCGGGGGATCCGGCGTAAGCCAAAGAACAATCTTGCCACTTGTTCTTGCTCCCTTTGCAGCATTTTTTCTGTGGTCATCTTTTCTTTAAGCTGTACAGCCAAAGCCGCTTTAATGGATTGCAGAAATCCCGGGGTACCGCCATCCTCCCGGGTTTCAATGTTGGAGATAAACTTAAAATGTCCCCACGGATCAGTCCAATCCACCGTCCCTCCTCCTGGATGATCGGGGATCTTGTTTTTATACAATTCACTGTTGAATATCAATACACCCGACGCCCCCGGCCCGCCCAGGAATTTATGCGGCGAAAAAAATATGCCATCCAGGCGGGCGGCCGGATCCGGCGGATGCATGTCCATGTCCACATATGGCGCTGATGCGGCAAAATCAACAAAAAAATATCCGCCGTAGTGATGTATCAATTTTGCACAGTCATGCAAGGGTGTGCGAATCCCGGTCACATTCGAACAGGCGGTAAAGCTGCCTATCATCAGTTTTCGGTGTTTATAACGCTCCAACTGCGTCTCCAGATCGTTCATATCGATCAATCCCCGGTCATCCGGACGAATGACGATAACGTCCGCAATCGTCGACAACCAAGACGTTTGATTGGAGTGGTGTTCCATATGGGTAACAAACACAACGGGTTTTAATTCCTCTGGCAAGCAAAGATAAGCGGATAATTGCTCCGGAACCCGCAAGCCGAGAATTCTTTGAAACTTGTTCACGGCTGCCGTCATACCAAAACCGGCATGAATGAGAACATCCTGCGGCCCTGCGTTGACATGCTGTTTTAAAATCTCGTGAGACCGATGGTACGCCTGTGTCATCGACTTGCCGGTTACACTGGCCTCTGAGTGGGTGTTGCCGACGAAGGGTCCAAATTCCCGGACCAGTTTTTCTTCAATAGGCCCGTACAACCGGCCGCTGGCGGTCCAATCTGCGTAAATGATTTTTTTATCACCAAAAGGGGAATGAAATAATTGGTCGCTCCCAACGATATTTTTCCGAAACGTCGAAAAATATTTTTCCAGTGTTGTCATTTCAGGTTCAAAGTAGGAAAAGAATTATTGTTCGTTTAAAGATTTGTTATTTGCTTGATCAGACCATACATTTTAACATAGGCGCCATATACCATGAGCAGAATCAGAACCAGTCCAAAAACGGCAAATATATTATGCCACCATTTGTTCACCATGTCGCCCATCACTTTTTTATTATTGGAGATCAAAAACATACCGATTGCCACAGATGGAACCGCCAGCAACGTTGCAGCCTGGGCGAGAACCAGTGCATGAACCTTATTTCCGCGAAAAAATACGGCAATCATCATACCAACCAGCATAACAAAGGCAGCGAACAGTTTAGGCGCCTTTTCCTCCATGCTTTTTCCCAATCCGAGGCCATCCGCCAATAGACCGCCGCCCATAACCGCATTCACGGTCAAAGAGGAAAATGCCGCAGCCCACAATCCGAGACTGAAAATCATTTTGGCATAGGAGCCGAACAACTTACTCAATTGCTGTGCCATTACACCGGCATCTTTTATTTCTTCCGCAATAATGTTCGGATCCGGGTGCAATATGGCCGCCGAGGTCATAATAATCAATATACTAATCATGCCTAGCATGACGATGCCGCTGATCGCATCGCGAACGCCGTCTTTCAGATCATTCACCTTCCACCCACGACTTTGAACCAAATAGGACTGATACAGGCAGGCGTGCAAACAAAATGTCGTGCCCATCAGTGCGGCAATTCTAATAATAATATGAGAATCCTTTGGAATTCGAGGAATAAAACCGCCGGCCGCATGCACCAGGCTGGGCTTGGCGAAAATCAGGTTAAGCAAAAAGGCAATGATCATAATCATCACAAGAGCCATCATGAGTTTTTCAAGCACCTTGTAGAGATTTTTGGAAAAAAATACTAAAATTATACCCAAGGTGGTAAAAAAAATCGGCCAGACAGATTCTTTGATACCGGTTAATGAGTTCATGGCTAATGCGACGCCCAGATTATTACCGAATTGAAAACTGGCGGTAATTAAAAAACAGGACACTCCCATTATGGCGGCAAGCCATCGTCCGTACGTATCGGCAATAGCTTGCAAAATTGTTATTTCATGAGAGACGCCGAACTTTGCCGACATCACCGTATATGTTCCCATTGCCAACGCTGCCGCCAGGATAACCCATATGAGCGTATAGGCGTATGCCTTACCGCATATTGTAGATGTGGTGATACTTCCGGGACCCAGCACAACCGATGCAATAATAAATCCCGGTCCAATAACCGCAAAAAATTTTGTCAGTTTGTTTCGCACAATGTCTCTCCTATTCCTTAATTTAAAATCAGCTTTAATATAAAAACTTTTTCAACAACCTCAACACCTTTTTCCGGATTATGGCAGGAACCTTCATGACGAATAAAACGGTCTATGGCTCCGTTAAAAACCTTAAATAAAGATTTCCCCTTCCGCCCGTCGAAGACATCCGAATTTTTACATTTTATCCGTCAAGGTGAGCGCTAAAAATTCTAAAATTTTTAAATAACCCCTTGTAACAACGTAAATTCTTTGTTATATTTTAAAAATAATAAGAACAAAAGCAAAAAACTGTGAATTTTACACCCCAATTTATTGTTAAAAAAAATAAAAAAGTGAATAAATAAAAAAGGAGAAAAAAATGCTATCAAAGGAAATGGAAAAAGAAATAAATATCCAGATCAATAAGGAGCTCTATTCGGCATATCTTTATATGGCCATGGCGGCATATTTTGATAATAAAAATCTGAGCGGGTTTGCCAATTTTTTTCAAGTGCAAGCTCAGGAAGAGGTTTTTCACGCCCAAAAGTTTTACCATTACCTGTTCGAAAGAGGCGGTCGTGTTGTTCTGGAGGCCATCGAAAAGCCGCAAACGGATTTTAAAGATGTAAAGGCGGTGTTTCAGCAAGCATATGAACACGAACAATATGTAACGAGTCGCATCAACACGCTTATGAACCTGGCAATTAAAGAAAGCGATCATGCCTCAAAGGCATTTCTCGACTGGTTTATCAGTGAACAGGTTGAGGAAGAGGCGTCAATGGATTCAATATTGCAGAAAATAGATTTGGTTGGTGCAACCGGTCACGGTATTTTAATGTTGGATGCACAATTGGGCCAACGGACCTATACACCTCCAGCCAGCCAGGAATAACCACTTGTTTATTCTCGATGCATAACCCAAAATATAGAAAATCACAACAGCGGGATTCCGCTTTTTGCGGAGTCCCGACTGATTAAATTACTTTACACGAACGGCTAAAATTTCAACCAAGGCCGTTTTTTCACATTAAATGAAAATTTGGTTGTGATTTTTTCTAAATTTTATTAATATATGATACCCCATCGAATTTGAGCGCAGTAAATTGGAGCTTTAGACCTCAAACTTAAAAAATCGTTGGTTTTCAATAGAACACAAATCCCTTAAAAATGATTGAAAACAGATTATAAAAACCTATCCAACGTCGACCTCGTGCAACAATGCGGGCGCCAACCTGACAACCGTTTAGCATGGCTGGAGTTTTGCAAGCGTTTTGACGACCATATCTGGCTTGTCTTATACCGGGAAAGCCGGACAAAGAAGATTTTTAAAACCACACTGGCAGGCAAACAGATTTTAAGTGATCTGGTACAGGACGTATACCTTAAATTATTGGCAAAAGACTGTCGAGCGCTAAAGGATTTTAAAGGGGCACATGAGCATTCAATTTTCACCTATTTGGCTGTTATCGCCAAAAATGTAATAAATAATTATTTGGTTAAAATGAATGCCCAAAAACGGCCGAAAATAAACGGCTCGATAAATGACATCTCACCTCAATCCCAAACGCCAAAGGAGTATGAATCCCCACAGCCTCATACCGACCATGCGATATCATACAACGAACTCTTGAACGAAATCGATTCGTTACTGGATGATATCCTAAAAGGTAAGGACAGGGAACGGAATAAATTGATTTTTCATCTTTTTTTCTATGAAGGTTTTTCCGCCGATGAAATTTCAACCATGCCGCCTATTAATCTCTCGTCAAAAAGAATCAGCAATCTGGTAAGTGAGACAAAAAAACGACTCTGCATTCGATTGATGGAAAAACAGCAACAATTGCCCGGAAAACCGGGAACGATGTTATTTAATTTTGTCTTAACTAATGGATAAGCGATGAATTCATGTCCGACACATTCAGAGTTGTATGAGTATCAAAACGGATCTTCACAAAATCGGAAAAATATAAAAAGACACATTAATGGATGCCCGGGATGCCGGAAAAAACTGCAGACATTAACAGAAATAGAAAATAATTTTAATAATTATGGGAAAATGCCAAAAAGTCAAACAAATTGTCCGACTGAACAGGAAATATATGCCTACATGAGCGGTCTTTCCAAACCGGCAGCGGCGAAAAAAATTGAACGGCATCTGACAGTCTGTAAAACATGTATGAAATCATTTACATCCCTGGCGCGCCTGGCCGCTCCACCGGCTGCAGATGAAACCGAAAAACTGGGGCGACTGAAAACAATAACACATCATCAACGTGTGAACCATATTTTATCGGCTGTTTCGGAACAAAAAAATACAGAAAAATCAAAATTTCGGCTGTTTGGTCACATTCGTCCGACTGGCGATGGACTAGGTGGTTTTTTCAGACCGCAACTGATATTCGCCGTGGTGGCGATGGTAATCGCTATGTTTGGTTATCAAGAACTGGATAATGTGCGAAGCATGATCTACGCCAAAAGGGGGGTCGATTCTATGGTCGAATCGGTTACCAGTGGCAAAGACGATTTACTGTCAAGCCTTGATTTGCCGTATGGGCAGTTTAAGCCGACCAGGGCTGAAATAATCGAAAGGGATTCAACGATATCTTCTAACCTGAATAAAGCCCTGTCGCTCGATCCGGAGAACAAAAATGCGCACCATAAACTGGGATTGTATTATCTTTTGGTGCAAAAAGACACAATTGAGGCTAAAGTCCACTTGAAAAAAGCGTTCCCTAAGGAAACAGTGGTCAGTTTACTCGATTTCGGTGTACTGGCCTGGTACAAAGGAAAAACAGGCGAAGCGGCCGATTATTTCGAACGGGTGCTGGAAAAAGACCCCCAAAATATAAAAGCGCTCTTTAATCTTGTTCACTGCTATACCAGACTCGGACTTGACGATAAAGCAAGAGACGTTTTCCTCATGTTAAAACGAATTGAACCGGAATCCATACGGACGGAACTGGCAGAGGAGGTTATTAATAAGACATAACATTTAATTAAAACAAGGGGTAAGGGTATGAAAGTTTACACCAGTACGCAGTTAAAAGCTGTGCGAGGCTCGTATCTGGGATTGGGCTTGGGGATGATTTGGATTTTTCTCGTTCTTGTTTTTCGATTGCTGGATATCACGGCAGATATCCTGCTTATGGACCGGCTGGCATTTTTATGGCCATGGTCCGGAACGGGTACGGTCTCGACAGTTGTTTTACTTTTATGGGGATTTGTTCTGTTCGGTCTCCTTGGCTGGTTGATGGGCATTATTTACAACCAGTTGGCACGATGGGAGTCCGATCGCGATAAAAAGCCGCTTTTTGAAATTTCCTTTGCAAAGAATTATGACATTTTGACTCTGAAAGATAACAAAGAAGGGGACCTTTTCACCGTCGTCCTGGTTGCCAATCCGGCAATTTCAAAACAAAACGGCAATCCCGTTCGCGATCCTATGATTTTGGACAAGGACCTTTTTGTTAAAACAATCACCCATGTTTTTAAAAGTTTTACCCATAACGAACTGCTGAGCCTGCCGGAAATTCTTTCCCGGATACGGTTTGTTTCTGTGTTCGATAATACAGCCCATCAGGAGGCGTCACAAGATCCGGCTGGAACGCCCCGGCAACAGGCGTTGTGTGGCGAGCTTGTAAAGGGGCTCACCGCTCTTAAACCGACCGACAACAACCTGGTGGAGACATATGTCAAAGACATGTTAAAAGGTTCTGGTGTAAAAACAATCGATGTCATCTATGTACTCACGGCTTCGGTAGAATTTACACGTTCCAGTGCCCTGTTCAGTCAATGTAAAAAAACAACCCCCGGTAAAAAATTCAAATTCTCGTTTGGTCCCGGATGGATGAATCCCAAACCGGCCGTACATACCTACCGCAATACATTACCCGGCGTTATCGCCCTGTCAGCATGGGAAGACCGGCTTCACGTTCCTGTGCACGAATTTGCCCATGCGGTTTCGACAGAGGTAAACGGCGCGATTGTTGATGAATATATCGATGATTATACCTGGCCACCGGGATCTGACGAAATTTACCGATTCAAAAACGCAATAAATGTCAAGCATAGAGACGAGCCGCCACAACCTAAATTAAAAATGAGGCCCGTACCTAAAAAATTTGCCACTTATTCTCGTCCCACCAAATACGGATTATGTACAACAATTTATGATTCGGACCGTTATCGATCCGACAAGGATCCCGGTTGGGTATCCTACGTACCATGCCGTGACGATATTACACTGTCATGCATTATGGACGTTTGCTATTATGGCTGCCGTTTTGACAATTTGTTGCATGACTTTCTGTATGATCTCCTCATGGTCAAAATTAACAGATAACCGGAAGGGAAAAAAATGACACTTTTACATCCAAAATTGCGGCAGGCCTTGTTGGCCGATCCGGTCCACAAAACAAATGGATTAAATGCCGAAAAGTTGATTGAATACGATCAACTGGTTGCAAAATTGTACTATTTGAGACAGTCCTCGGCGAATACAGAAGAATTAGAGGCCGAAATTGAAGAATTTAGGGAATATTATATGCCCCATTTTTCCCCAATACACAAACGCTGGGTAGAATCCCAAAGACAGGGCATTAAAAATTTGTACTGGGGTACGCGGTTTTCTTTGTTTGACAGGGTGAAAAAATTATTATCACTTTTTAAAAAGGAGAAAAAAGACAAACCAAGCCAACCGCAAAAGGTCCGAATCCCTTGATCCATACAAAAATAAAAATTATCATTCCGGCCGTTATTCTTGTCGCCGTAATCGTTATCGTTCTGATCGTGGTAGACACCCATGATCCCTGCCGCGGGATAGACCTTTCGCAGTTTCAGGCTGACTCACTGGAGTTAAATGAAAGTGGCTTGCTGGAGAGGTACAAGGCAGCTGAATCCGCCGCCCGCCTCGAAATGGTCGAACAGCATCAATACGATTTTGACCGGATTTTTTTCAAACTCTTACTGCAGGGGGTTATTGAAAGAAATAAGAATCCCATCGTCCAATCCCCTGATTTGCCGACACTCCGGGATATTGCAGAAAAATTTCAAATGGTCGGCGATTCCTGCCAAATCCGGCAATTGAAGTATTGCTCAACTTTGAGGGGCAAAGCACTCCGGACCAAACTTTTGGCCGAAGCACTGTACGACACAGGATATAATTATTATAACCAGGGAAATTCAAAAATTGCACATCGGTGTTTTCTGCACTCTTTTGAATATTGTAAAAGGATAAATGAAATCAAACTGATGGCGGATGTTTCTGTTTTTATCTCAAAAATCTTGTGTGACAATGGTGAGCTGTTGCGGGCTGTAGATTGGGCAGAGTGCGCCCTGGACAATGCCACCAAGGCCGGATATCGTTACCGTATATTCTGGGCATACAATAGCCAGATGAACGCTCTGGTGGATCTGGGAGATTATGCCGCAGTGATTTCTCTGGGAGAAAGGGCCCAGCGGGAATCAGATCGATTTGGTGATACATACTGTACCAAATATACTTTAGAAAGACTGGCCCTCAGCTATTGCCGAAACGGTGAGATACCAAAGGCCATGGAAAAATACAACCGGACACTGGAACTCATCGGTTATGGCGGCATATACGAGATGGATGTATTAAAGATAAACTGCCTGATCGGTTTGATCACGGTGCACACAAAACTGGGTTTCTATTCAAAAGCGGATACCTGCTTTCAAATAGCAATCGATTTATTCGAAAGGATAGGCTCACAACACCCGGGAAAAAATCCACCGAGCAAAGCTATTTTATATCAAAACATCGCCGAGCTGTACAGGCAACTGGAAAGATATGACAGCGCGTTGATCAACAACCGGCAGGCGTTAAGACTGTTTACAGAAAAACCCAATCCCCTCAAAGAGGCAATGGTTCTCCAATCATTCGGTGATATATTTCGGGACAAGGGAAATAAGGACAGTACGCTATATTACTATACCAAAGTCAACAGGTACATGAAGCGCTGGTCCAGTAACAGCGTCGACGAGCGGCCTAAGCGGCTTGAGGTGGAAGTAAACCTCAGTATGGGCGAAGTTTTTGCCGGAGCTCAAAACTATAGTAAAGCAAAACACCATTATTTAACTTCGTTAAATATATGCCGGCAATATAATTTTGTCTCGGAACATGTACAATCACTTCTTTGTCTGGGGAATATTGAAAGGGCGAATGGTTTTATGCGCCAATCCGGCAAATATCTCGAGCAAGCATTAATTTTAGCGAAAGAGCTGGAGGAACCGATACTGATGGCGAATATCTATTACAGCCTGTCGTTGAACGAGCAGGACAAAAATCCGGAAGCCCAGTTGGATTTGTTAAAATTGGCTGTTCAAACATGTGAAAATACCCGGCGACAATCGGACGACCAGTTTAAAATTTTATATTTTGCCAGCGTACAGGAGTTTTATGAGGCGATCATCGGACGATTATACTCAAATAGAGAATTTGAAAAAGCTTACGAATACGTCCAGCTTTCCCGTGCCAGGTCTTTGCTGGAAATGGCACAGAATGAGATAAAAAACCATCCATTGAACTTCAGGGAAATCCAAACTGCCCTTCCACCCGATATCCAAATTATTGAATACAAGGTAACGAATGATTCTTTATTCATTTTTGTTCTGGACTCTGATAGTTTTTATCATAAAGTCACAAACTTGAATCGAATTGTGCTCAGGAAAAAGATATCCGAATATTGCAAAGCTATCGGGGCGCTAGAACTGAAAGCGTTCCAGAATAAGTGTAATAAAGATCCCGAGGTCGTAATTAGAGAGTATACTCAACTGGGAAAACAACTCTACTTGGACCTCATCCAGCCGGTTGTCGATTATATCCATGCAGATGTTTTGTATATTTTAGCCGATGACGACCTCAATTATGTGCCATTTACAACGCTTGTTACTCCGGACAGCCAATATATGGTTCAAAAATACACTCTTGTCAGGGCTGTCTGTGCTTCGCACCTCGTCCAACTATTGCAGCGGCCACCCCTTCGTGCATTCAAAAAGGATTTGACATTGTTCGCAGCAGGTAATCCCGCCGGGGATTTAACCGACGCAGAGAAAGAAATAATAAAAGTGGGTAAAATGTTTCCCGTCAGCCATGTTTTACTTCAATCCGATGTGAGCGAACAAAAAGTGCGTGACGGATTTAAAGGCACTTATGATGTTTTTCATTTTGCCACGCATGCCGTGAAATATGCCGCAAATCCCGAATATTCGTTTTTACATCTGGGCAGACAGCCGGTCAAACAAAATGCAAAACCCGGATTTTTAACCCGGGAATCCAGTATATCAGCCACCGATGATATTCTGACGGCAAAAGAGATCGCCGGCCTCGACCTCACCGGCAAAGAATTGATTACACTCTCCGCTTGCCAGACCGCTGGGGGAGGTTTATATCCGGGCGAAGGTTTTGTCGGACTTACCAGCGCGTTTTTATGTGCCGGCGCGCCATCCGTTGTGGCATCGTTGTGGGCGGTGGACGATGAAAAAACATTTCTGTTGATCTCTGGATTTTATCATAATTGGATCGACGGTAAAATGTCAAAAGTACAGGCACTCAGGACGGCACAATTGGATATGATCGAGGAACCTACACAGAACATTAAATTGCACTATCCACACCCATATTTTTGGGCAGCGTTTGAAGTTTGGGGAGAATATCGTTAATATTAATTGAAAGGAGAAAAAAATGCCTCCGGATATTATTTCTTTCAATTCGGGTGATGCACCGGGTGGCCCGATACCGAAAAGCGACACGTTTTACTACACACCCTGGATATATAAATCCCTGTCGTTCAATATCAAAGCGTTGGCAATAGCGTCAGGAATAGCATGGATGGTTTTTTATATCATCATAGCGTTGATCAGAGGTGATACGATTAGCCGTTTATACCCCGTTATTTCGGAAAGTGCAACCACAAACATTCTGGTGGGGATTCCGTGCAGCTTTGTCCTGGGATTAATCGTCGGAATTATACTGGGTGTAATATACAACCATTGCATCTACAGCGAAAGCCACGGATATAATACTTTCGGGTAAAAAAAACGGGATTGTTGTAAATACAACAATCCCGTTTGGGATGCCGATCAAAGATGCCGAAGGTTGTTTCCTATTTGGCCAATATCATTTTTTTGATATTGGTAAAATGTTCCGAATGCAGTTTGTAAAAATAAATACCTGATGGCATCCGGTATCCCAAATCCGAAACCGCATTCCAAATTTGTTCGTAAAAACCGGCCGGCTGATATGCATTCACCAGAGTTGCAATCACCTGGCCGCGCATGTTATATATTTCCAATTTGACATGTGTCGGTGCGGCCAATCCATATCGAATAATCGTTTTCGGATTAAAGGGATTGGGATAATTCTGGCTTAAAATAAACTCAGTCGGAACAAGAAATGATTCATCCAATTCGACTGAAATAGGGCCGTGCCATTCGGTAAAACCGTTTATGTCCTTTTGTTCGAGTTTATAATAAAAAACACCGGATTCCTGAATTCGATTATCGACAAAAGAATAATTATGTTGGTCGGATGACGTGCCGGCTCCGCGAATCAACTCACCATTAATCTTTTCAAATTTTTCCTCATCCTTACTCCGGTAAATATTAAATCCCAAATTATTCTGCTCGCTGGCCGTTGTCCAGTTCAGTCTAATCGATCCGGTCTGAGGGGTGGCGGAAAAAGTGGACAATTCAACCGGCAGGGTAATATCACCGCTGCCGGTAAATGTAATGTCGCCGTCCACGGCAATCGCCCCGGCGTAATTTTCCACAGCAGTGTTGGCCTGATCCCAGGCCAGCAATGAAGAAGCGGAACCATCTGTAATAGTCATGGTGATGGTGTAAAGGAAATATTTTGTTCCCTCGGTCACATGCTGTGGATCGGGACCGGACGGAGGAGACAATTCTCCGGTTGACACATATACTTTGTTACCACCTGTTATGCCGGTCGTATTATCATAATGAGTACTGACCAGTGCACTGGAATTTGTAATCACGGGATTGGTTAAAGCTGCGTTATTAAACGTAAAATACCAGCTTGCGCTGTTCAGGTATTCGTTGGCATTCAGCGCACCACCGGTCCAGCCCGATACAGGTTTAAACGAGATATCCCAGCTGAAATCACTGCCGGAAACCTGCGGATTTTCAAGATACACCTCAACTTCTAAAGCAGTTGCGCTGCCGCTCAGTAAAAGTGTCAACAAGAGTAAATATACTCTTTTTGATAATTTCACAGATGCCTCCTTTACTCAAAGATGCTTGCTATGGTACAGGAACGGTTGACGCCTTGTTCAAATTTTTAACAATATAAGCCTTGTCGGCAACCGTTACTATTCCTGTAAAATTCGTATCAGCCTTGTAATAACCGGCTTCATTCAGTTTATCAACAACCGGTGCCTTGTCGGCAACCGTTACAATACCGGTATCGTTTGTTTCACCTGCTATCATTCCCCACACACCGGCACCCGTTATATCAACACCACCATTTGTTCCGTAAAAGGCCGATCCGTTAGATGTAAAATCGAACGTTGCTGCACGGGAACTCAGATTTACCGGGTTCGCGCTCATAACCGAAAGGTGATTCCTCTGATGCAAAACGATATAATAACTGCCATCGGCTAGGTCCAGTGCCAAACCGGGCGAATCCAGTTGCAGCGAAAAAACATATCCGTTTTGGCCGATAAAAACGCTGCCGGCTCCCACTGTCGGACCATCAGTTTGTTGCCGAAATTCAATGTTTAGATAATCCACAACACTGTCCGGAATACCGGCAACCGTTGCCGTTAACGAATCCGCATACGGCGGCTTTTCCGGCAGATATGTAGGATTTAACGTTGTCACCATATTTCCGTTTCCAATGTCAAAAGCGCCTTGCAAAAAAATGCGTACGAACAAATCCGGCCTGTAGATAATATTTGCATTCAACGTGATATCCGTTGACTCCCAGTCCGCCGCATTATTCAAGGCGTGGACGATCGTTTGATGGGTTAATGTTTCATTCCATATCCATCGAAGATTTGTAGCGTTCCCGGTTTTCGTCAGCCCGGTAATTTTGATTTGACCGATCAATGTACCGTTGCCACCGGAGGATACCTGTTGAATTTTTGAATCAAATTCCGTTTGATTGCTAAAAGCCGGTTGTCCGACATTATATACAATCACAGAATCATCCTTTATCGCTGCGCCCAGATTATAATTGTTCCATATGGTGCCGGCAGCCGTCAAAACCTGTACAGTTGGACTGGTAAAACATGTGTGATTAAATACCAGGGCAAAGTCACTATGACCGAGAAATAAGTCTGTCGTTCCGGTTTGTTGCATATATATATCAAAACTTAACGCATTTCCAGCAAACGATTTATTACGCACGCACAGGTCAAAAGTTTGTCCGTACAGCAAAGAAATACAATTTAAAATAAGCAAAACCGCAATAACTTTTACCTTCATCCATAACTCCAGCTAAACAAAGTCTTCTCATATAAAACAAGCCTGATTTACCCTGAGCAAACTACAAAAAAATCTTCACAACACCTGTGACCTGAATAACGATATGAGAAGATTCCTTATATTAAATGCAAAAATCGTGCTAGAAATTGTCAAACCATCCATTGAATTGAACCTTGACGCAACATATGTATAAGATATTGATTTTATACAACTTGAGAGCAGGCCTAATGTTTAAGAAAATTAATAATATTACTGTGAAGCGGGATTTGTACCACGCCGAAACAAATTTTGTTCAAAATGTTACAAAATCGTCTGTGAGAAAACGAGGGGATTCGACGGATTCTCGTATGAACAGGTATATTCGCCTAAAATGCAGACAAGGATGCGCGTTTCCAGCCGGTGGATGTTTTAATATAAATATAATTGTTGTCCCACGCGACTTCACCGGTATTACCGTTTGGATCGCTGCCGGATGCCGGCGTATAATTTTGACGTAAACGCAGTTGATTGTACCCGTTCTGTCCGGCGACATCAAGTTTGGAAGCGGGTGAACTGGTTCCTACTCCTACATTGCCGCTTTCAAAGCCCAGGATAACCGGACTAACGGGATCACCGCCGTCGATAAATATCGGATTCTGTGACGGTGGATTTGGCGGACTTCCTGTTCCGATCAATTTGGAGCCGTTAATCTGAAGCGCGCTGCTTGAGGGACCGGCAGATGGCAGTTCGAATTGAACCGCAGAACCCACGACATGCAGCCGATATATCGGCGTACTGGTTCCGATACCTACATCACCGTCCTCTTCAATCACCAAAAGCACATCCTGGTTTTGATTTTTTACGGTCATTTGCCCGTATCCCAGGACGGTAATAACCAGTATAATCCAACACGTCGTCCATACCTTGTACATAAATATCTCCTTTATTCCGTTTTTTCACCCGGCCATATCGCCGAAAGGCCACACAATATGTACTTTATGCCACATTGTGACTTCGGCCCGGATTAATAAAAACAAATACTTGTGCATATTCTTATTAAAAAAATCAGCCAACAAGATTTATTATGCAAAAATAATACCAAATAATCTAATTTATGTGTAACTTTTCAAAGGCGCGATGCGTTGATGATAACAGAAACGATTAAAGAAACAGACAATGAAAAACTCCAAATTCAACATGCTTGTGGACCAATATAAAACCTGGATATATACTTATGCCTATTATTTCCTTGCGCGCGAGGAAGACGCTCAGGACGTTTGTCAAAACGTTCTGATACGCCTGTGGAAAAATATCGACTGTATCCAATCAGAGTCTATCAAGGCATGGCTGCGTCGAACCACACGCAACGCGTGCATCGATATCTACCGGCGCAATAAACGATCGAATACCTATATTGATTCGATGACAACGGATGAACTGGATAACCGGGCTGCTTCTGATAACAATCCTTTTGAATACGCTCATGGAAAAACCCTGGAAACTTTAATCACTTCGGCTCTGCAACAGCTGTCGGAAAAACAAAAAAGCGTCGTTATTATGCGAGACATTCAAGATATGCCATATAGACACATTGCTAAATTTATGAATTTACCTCTGGGTACGGTCAAAGTACTGGTGATGAGAGGGCGTAGAAAATTACGTGAACAATTAATAAATAAAGTAAAAGGTTCAAAAGATGTCAAAATATCCTAATTCCTGCCCAAGCGAAGACAAAATTATGCAATTGGCTTTTCGAGAAACCGGCCTTTTCGAAGGCAGGGCTACCAGACGCCATCTAAAAAAGTGTAGCAAATGCCGTAAGCTTTATGCTGACTATTTCGCACTTTATCGCGGATTGAGGCATGTTCCCGATCTGACACCACCGCCTTACGTGCTCCGGTGCATTTATAAACCGACAACCGGCAGGAACAGTATTTTTGAATTTGCTCGTCCCAAAATTGTCATTCCTGCACTGGTTCTCCTGCTGGCAATTGGAATCGGTATTCGGACACTCCACAAGGCCCCAACCGAGCGAAAACGCTACTCACACCAAGAAATCGTGCAAGCAGAAAAAGACGTCCATACGGCTTTAACGATTTTAAGCCATTCTCTTCATAAAACCAACAATAAAATCGAGAGAAAAAATATACCCCTCGTTATCAAAACACCGATACAAAAAAGTATTTTCGAAACTTTACATTATTTTTCCAACGGAGGTTAACATGAAAACTATTATTATTTTTCTCCTGGCCGGATTATCCGGTGTGTTGTATGCACAAGACAGCGATTATTTAGAACATCCCGGATATATCGATTTTAGAGATTTTTTGAATTTTAATCCTGAGGATGCCAAAACAGAAATCGAGATCAGCAATCCCCTGTTGTCAATCGTAGCCGATGCGTCCAAGGATGAGGACCAGGAATTGTCGAGTTTTTTGAAAGGACTCAAACTGATCAAGGTGTACAGTTTTGAAATTGATTCAAATCAAGTCCGTGACATAAAAAGTCAAATTGATCGAATCGACAGTAAAATGCAAAAGCAGCACTGGAACCGGTTTGTGCGCGTCCGGGAAAAGGACGAAGTGACCAATATATATTTAAAATCGGTCGATAAAACTATTGTCGGTCTGACATTATTGTCCGTTAACTGTACGGAAACAGTGTTTATCAATATTGTCGGTCATATCAATTTAGACTCTGTCAGTAAATTGGGAACAAAATTCAACATCCCGCAGCTGGATTCGGTAAAGGTGCAATAAATACCCCAAAAACAGGATATGGATCACCTGGCGAATTCCGGAATTCTTTTGCAAAATATAAAGTGCGGCGTATCTTGAAAGTACGTCGCACATTTTTTATATTCTACCGATACTGCTCATTGATCAGCAAAAAAGTGCGATTCAATATCGACAGAGTTTGCACTTTAAAACCGGAAAACTCTAAATAAAAATCATTATTTAACTGTTGGCAGCGCCCTGCGATGATGCGGTTTTCCATTATGTCATTACAAATATTCATTTCGATAATCGACAATATCCGCGTTTTCCTTCAATTTTTTGTACCATAATTGATAGATCTGATTCTTACGCTCCGCTTCCAGCTGTTTTCTGATACTTTCTTTTTTCTGCACAAAGTCTACTTCATCAAAAGGCTGTTTGTTCACCAATTGTACGATATAATAACCCCTGTTACCCTCTATAGGTTTTGAATACTCACCGATCTCTAAACCTAAAATTGTACCCAGTAGAGTATACTCGCGGCGTAAAAATGGCGGTGCCGATTCAACCGAAAAAAGGTCCGTTTCCTCAACGGTCAAGCTGTCCTCGGCAGCAATCTGGTCAAAGGGGACCCCGCTTTGAATCTTTTCATAGGCTGCCTCCGCCTGAGCTTGTGCCAATTCCAAACGTTTTTCGGATTTTAATTTTTCCACGATTTGTGAGCCGACTTCTTCCAGTGGACGGACTTGCTTGGGAGTAATTTCAGCCAGCTGCGCGACCAGATAGCCTTTTTCGGTAGTAAACGGATCACTGATATCGCCGACTTTGGCGCGAAAAGCCCAACGGCTAACGCTCAATTCCATACCGATACCCGGAATAAACGACTCCTTAAAAAAAGGAGAAGCTTCCTGGACCGTAAATCCTTCAACTTTTGCCACAGAGTCCAGGTTGGTTGTACGGGAGTACTCGGAAAGATATATGGCTTCATCGCGAAGCGCTTCCCGGGTTTTATTGGTCACTTCAAACTTTAGCAAAATATGCCGTGCTTTAACCTTAAGTTCGCCATCTTCCCGTTTTTTATCTTCCACTTTGATAATATGCAGACCAAACGTGCTTTTAACGGGCCCGACAATTTGACCGATTTCAGCACCAAAAGCAGCCTCCTCAAAAGGCTTGACCATCTGATCGCGGCCAAAATATCCCAGATCTCCACCCCGTTCCGCGCTGCCTGGATCTTTGGAAAAAATTTCTGCCAACTCGGCAAAATCCTTGCCACTTAATACATCCTGCAGTAATTCGTCCGCCTGTTCATACACCGCTTCGCTATCCGCCTTTGTGGGCTTGATTTCGATCAGAACGTATTTGAAGGCGCGTTTTTCATTTTCTTCGTACTCTGCTTTATGTTCTTTATAATAATTATTGATATCTTTTTCCGAAGGTTCCAAAACCGCCTGGGCAAAGCGCGCCAGGTCATACAGAATATAATTGACTTGGGATTTTACATTCTTTTTAAGATAATCCAACCGCGCGTCCTCATCCGATGCCGTGACCGCTAACTTTAAAAGTTTATCCAGTTTCTGCTGCGGCAGTAAATATCTGACGTAATTTTCCACCTGAACCCAGTCAGCACTTGGATTTGCCAGCGCCTGGGAGTAGCGTTCCATGCTAAAATTGCCGGTTGAGTCGAGAAATGCCTCGTTTTGGCGCAGAAACGACGGCGGATTGTTGATAATTTCATTGACAATTTCTTTATCCGTTGCCTCTAGATTCAGTTTTTTAATCACCCCGGTCAGTAAATTCTGCTGTACAAGGCTTTCAAAAACCTGATTCTCAATCTGCTGAAGCTGATAACTGGGGATGTCGCCGTCCGGCGACTGCTCGCGACGTCTTTGCACCTCATCCTGATAAAGATCATAGAAATTTTTAACTAAAATTTCCTTCCCATCCACTTTGGCGATAACGCCTCTTTTCGCACCACCTTTTAGGCCGCCCATTCCCCAATCCAAAAAAATGGTAAAGACAAAAGAAAAAATGATAAAACCGACCAAAATAACCAGAATGACGGTTGTGTGTTCACGAACTTTGATCATAAACGACATAATATTTCCTCGCTTGTAGTATAATGGTGTTATTGAATACCAAACTTTTAATTTAAAGTTTGAAAAATTAAAAATCAAGGATTTTTCGTTCGCAGTTTTACCTTGACTACTAACCATTTTGTTAATATATTAAAAACTTAATGAACGATTATTGGCAACAAATCCTGTGGCTTTTAAAAAGTCATGTTAATAGATAGCCAGGGTAGCAGGGCATTTTTGTACACCGGCTGCCCTTTTTGGTTTTTTACATGGACATGGAAGCGATTGTGAAGTGTATAACAATTATTATTTTGGCTTTCGGACTGAATACACTGGGACGGGCTACCGAAGAATGGACCCGGCCGATTTTACCGCTTTCTCAGGTGCGCCCGGGGATGGCGGGTATCGGTAAAACCGTATTTTACGGTGATAAAATTGAGGAATTTAACGTCGAGGTTCTCGACATTGCCGGCAATTACTATCCGCAGCTTGATATTATCGTGGCCAAAGTGAGCGGTAATAAAGTGGAAAAATATGGAATTGTAAGCGGCATGAGCGGCAGTCCGGTCTATATTGACGGCAAACTTGTGGGCGCGCTGGCTTTTCGATTCGGTTCCTTCCAAACCGAACCTATCGGCGGTATCATGCCCATCGAATATATGTTACAGGTTTTCCAAAAAGAGCGCGTGCGGGAACAGGATACTCCGGCTCGAATATCCAGTTTACCACAATATATAGAAACGGTATTATGCGGTGCGAAGGATGGATTTTGGCTAGAACTTTTTGACGGATTTGCAAAAAGCCGGCAACACCTAGGTACGACATTCACTCCCATTCATGCACCACTGTCCACATCGGGAATCAATCCCCGGCTCCTGGCGGACTTTAAACCCGCCTTTAGTTCAATGGGATTTGAACTCGTTCCCGGCTCAAAAAACATCCTGCCGGATTCCATCCCCCCCCTGCAGCCGGGTTCCGCCGTTTGCCAGGTACTCGTAAGCGGTGACATGTCCATCGAGGGTAGCGGAACGGTTACAGATGTATTCGACAACAAAATACTCGCATTCGGTCATTATGTCTTCAATCTTGGTCCGGTCAACCTGCCGCTGGGCCGCGCACGGGTATTAACCACATTGCCGAGCCTTATGGGATCAAGCAAAATGATTTCACTGCTGGATATCGTGGGTTCAGTGCGACAGGACCGCATGTCAGGTATTTATGGCGATCTGGACAAACAACCGAAAATGATTCCCGTCACCCTCACCCTAAATTCCGCAGCAGACGGTGAAAGCCGTTATTTTTTCAAAATGGCGGACGATTATTCAATGAACAATCTGACACCATTTTATTTGCGCATTGCACTGATTCAGGCGATGACCGCCGGAAGACTTGCCGAAAGTCCCGCAACCATATCGCTTGAAGGTTCCATCCATCTCCAGGATGGCCGCCGTATTAAATTTAACGATATGTTCTCCGCACGTAAAAGATTAGGTTACTCTGAGCCCGGTGCTGAAATAAATGCAGCAAGCGATCTTGTTTCCGCACTGCTCGGTGTTCTGCTGGTCAATAATTTTCAAGAACAGCCTATTGAAAAAATGGATCTGAAAATCGACTTTGCACCGGCGGAACGCATTGCATCGCTGCATTCCATACGACAGGATAAAACCACTGTTTCACCTGGTGATTCTTTGACCTTGAATATCCATATAAAAGATGAGGAGAATAATGACCGGCGCTACCAAAAAATATACAAAATTCCTGAAAAGTGTAAACCGGGACGTCTTTTGATTCTTGTTTCCAATGGCGCTACTATGACACAATATGAAATGGCATTAAACCGGCAAAAATTCATCCCGGTGAGTTACGATCATTTATTACAACTCGTCGACAGCCGGCGCAAGAACGATAAGATATATATTCAAATCCGAATGCAGGATAACGGACTATTATTAAAAGACAAGGAACTCTCGTCCCTGCCACCATCGGTTTTAAGCATCATGGATTCCAGACGATCCAACGGCGAGATCGGGAAATTAAGAGATCGGGTTATTATAGAGGATGTCATCCCGACAGATTTATATATTTCCGGTGCAAAAAGATTATTCGTAAATGTCAAACAAAAAAAAACTCTACCGTTTGAAATTCAAAGAGGCGATCTGTAAAAAAGAATCTTGGATACCATAATGAAAATGAGAATTATACTGAGTTTGTTCCTCCTCTGGGCTGTTGCACTGTATGCAGTTAAACCAAAATTTAAAACCATCAGCACAATGCCGGAATTCGAACGTGGCGAATTAAAAAATGTGACGATTCTGAAGGACGGCAATTTATCAATTGGACTGCAAGGTGAGACACGTGCCAAGTTGCATACACCCTATGTCTGGTGTGCTGTCACAGATAAAATGGGGAATATTTATTTAGGTACCGGCAATAACGGTAAAATTTGGAAAATCACATCAAAGGACACATCGTTGTTTTTTCAGGCCGGTGGACTTGCCGTATCTTGTATCCTTTGTGGGCCGAATGGTGATATTTATGCAGGTACGTTACAGGAAGGCAAAGTTTATAAAATTAATACACACGGTGAAGGCACGGTTTTTTTTGAAACCACTGATAGCTATATTTGGGATATGACGATGGATTCTAAAAAAAACCTTTACGTAGCGACTGGCGTCACAGCCCAAATTTATAAAATTACTCCAAAAGGTTCACAAACAATTTTCAAGAGTGAACAAACACATGTAAAATCCTTATGTATCGACCAAGGCGACAATCTATATGCCGGAACCAGTGATAATGGATATATCTACAAGTTGCAGGAAAGCGAAAGTGCATTCGTCCTCTTTGACACACAAATGGAGGAGGTCCACAGCATTGTTGCGTCCGCCGATGGTGATATATATGCAGCTGCTTTTGGAGAATCAACGCCGGCATTTCAGGAAACACATCAAAGAGAACGAGATGAAGACAGTGAGTCGGCAGATCAAAACAGCAACGGAGACATTGCGTTGGCGCCACAATCCATTATCCCGGAAAGTTTTTCCACCGATTTGGAAGGACCCTCGGCTCTGTTTAAGATCAATCGTGGCGGTTATGCAAAGGACTTATGGTTGGGTAACAGCGACCGAATTTACTCACTATTGTCATTGGAAAACGTACTTTATATCGGGACAGGCAATGAAGGTAAACTCTATCAATGCGATAAGGACGAAAACATATCATTGATATATCAATTTAATCAATCCCAACTGACAACAATATCACCATATAACCAGGCTTTTATAGTTGGCACAGCCAACATGGGTGAATGTTTCCAGTTGGGTCCGGACATGTCGGACTTTGGTGAGTTTACATCCGAAACGATGGACGCCAGTTTGCCCGCAGAATGGGGAATTGTCAAACTTGATGGGAAACTTACAGATCGCCTGGTGACCGTTTTCGTCCGCTCCGGCAATACACAGGAGCCCGAACAATCCTGGTCATCCTGGCAGCAATTATCGTCTGAGGGAAATAAATTAAAGATAACTTGCCCGTCGGCACGATTTATTCAATTAAAGTGCAGACTGGAACGTCGCGAACGAGCTATTCCTGTTATAAAAAAAATCACGATTTCCTACGTACAAAAAAACTTTGCTCCACAGGTAAACGATATCTTGATCCACCGGCCCGGAGATTACTATAGCGCTTCTTCGGATAATTCCAACAGCAATTCAGGAAATCCGATGAAAGGCCTGGTGTATCCGCAGCAGCTGGGAGAAGCGGATTATAAAAAAGGCTACCGAAGTGTTGATTGGTTATTCGAAGATCCCAATTTTGACGGATTAAGTTTTGACATCTATTATAGATTAAAAGACCAAGACCAGTGGTTTAAGCTGACGTCCGATCTGGTCTCCAATGTCTATTCGTGGGACAGCTCACAAATGCAGGATGGACAATATGAAATTAAAATTGTGGCCAGCGATTCGCTGTCAAATCCGATTGGTCATGCGATTCATGAAAAAATTTCCGAACCATTTGAAATCGACAACACGGGACCAATCATTGAAAATATTGTCTTTGAGAATAGACAATCCCGTTTTAGCGTCCGCGATGCAAGTGTTATTGGTTCGGTTTTCTACAGTATAAACGCCGGCGGATGGCGTGCCTGCTACCCCGTTGATGGATTGGTCGATTCCGAACAAGAACAATTTCAAATAGATACCACAGATTATAATGGCACAAACCTCGAACTGGCCATAAAGGCGCAGGACGAAGCCGGTAATTATTCGGTCGTCCATAAGAATAAAGGGAAATAATGGCAGCAAGACGTAATTGGAAATCACTTCAAGAGTTCATCGGGTTTCACCAAAGATTTTTAATCACCACACATATACATCCCGACGGCGATGCCATTGGGAGCCAATTGGCACTCGCTTCTTATTTGGATCAGCAGGGTAAACAGGCCGTGTTAATCAATTGTGAATCAACACCGAAATTTTTCAAATTTTTAGACCCTCAAAAACGCATCGAGATCTTTCATGCCGGTCGGCACAACCATATCATCCAATCGTGCGACGGCGCATTTGTCGTGGACATTAGCGACTGGGCCCGCTTGAAGGAGGTCGGCATGGCACTTAAAAAATACAAAACTCCCATTGCTTGTATCGACCACCATATCCCGACTGATTTGATAGCGGATGTTGAAATATCGGACACTCAAGTATCGTCGACGGGAGAATTACTTTATGAATTTTTTCGCAAAGTTAAAGCTCACTTTGACGCAACTATTGTTGATGCGCTATATACCAGCATCCTCACAGACACCGGTTCCTTTCGTTTTTCCAACACAACACCACGAACGCATCAGATTGCAGCGGATCTGATTCGGCGAGGAGCGCGGTTTCAGGATATCTATCGTAATGCCTATGAAAACGACTCTAAAAATCGAGCTCAACTTAGAGGCCGGCTCATGGCAGATATAAAATTCGAATGTAACGACAGATTGGCCTGGTTTGCCCTGACCCAGAATTTAATCAACGATTACGGCGTCGAATTATGGGAAACCGAGGGATTTTCAGAACTTCCACGGAGCATTGAGAACGTGGAGATCAGTCTGATGTTTACCGAGGGACAGAACGGGACGACCAAAATCAGCTTTCGTTCAAAAGGTACCATACCGGTCAATCAGTTGGCGGGTCAATTAGGTGGCGGAGGACATAAATTTGCCTCGGGAGCAACTGTAAAGCAGGACTTGGAGACGACGATATCCCAGGTCGTACATAATACCAAGAAACTTATTGCGGAATATAAATTGTGCAAAAGCGAGAATTAAATACATTGCTGGACGAAAAACTTGATACTATTCACGAACTCGCTTCACTGGCATCGAGAGAGCCGGATTCTATTGAAGCGTTCAAAACTGTCAAAAAATTGATACACCGGATTGTGTCGTTTGATGCGATTTTACTTTACATTAACGATCCTGAAACCAAAGCCCTGATCGCACCTATGCCCTATAATTACGATCAATTAAAATCCGAGGAATTGGTGCTGCCTTATCAGGAACCTATTGTGCAGGCGATAATGGGACAAAGAAAGATCATCACACGCATCGAACCTGAGGTAGGGCTTTTACCGAAAATGAAGGTTGAATTGTGCTTGCCCTTACATTCGCCAAAACAATTTTTGGGATGTTTGTATCTTGCCCGTTCGAACAACAACATTTTTCTAGCAGAAAATATTAAATTTATTGAATTTGCTGCAGGGACACTTGCAATTTCACTGGAACGGACAGAATGGTTATCAAAATTTCAGCAATTGGACAAAAAGTCCGACTTTTGGCAAGGAACTTTGAGCTCGTTTTTACAGGCGATCCCTTTCCCCGCCTTGATTATTGACCGGCAGGCCAATATAATCCGGGATATCAATGAATTGTTTTTCAAACTCACAGGCCTTTCCCGTACTCAAGTCGTCGAAAAAGCACCTTCCATCTTTATTAAAACGGAAACGACATTCCCGGAGCAGGGTGAAATTCATGCAGACATTTTAAGCCCAAAAGGGGAGTCTCTGTCGAGGAGGATACACTGTTCACCGCTCGATTCGAAAAATCGTTCCAAAATTTTAGTGGTAATAATGGAGCAAATGCTGGACTCTAACCGACTCGAAAATATGATGCCGAGACTGGCAAAATTAAAAACGACGAATTTTAACGATGTTGTTAAAGAGGTAGCACTTTTACTCAAAGAATACTTAAATTTTGATTATTTTTCCCTATCTTTAATAGATGAAAGCACCGGCGTTTCTCACTATCACGACATCGCAGTCGGTGGGATAGAATCGTTGCTTTCACAAGGGCAAAAATGGGAACAAATCGCCGACAGTAATATGGGCTGGATTACAGGAACAGAGTCCGATAGCGATTCGACCCAAGCAGAAAGCACACATCCCCAAAGAATACCTTATACTCTACCTGTACACATGAGCGTTTTACTGCTCACCGGGGATAAATATTTAGGCAACCTGGCCCTGGGGCGGCATCAAAATATCCCGTTTTCAGCGGACGATTTGAAAATCCTTCGCATCGTTTCAGGACCAATTGCTAAATTAATAGAACTCACCCGGGTAAAAAATTTGCGCCAACATCAAATGCCCGGCGTTACAAAAAATTCTATTTCCAGCGAAAATCTGCTCCCTCAGCTGATTGAGAAATTAAAAAAATCCATCAAAGCCACCAGTGTCTACGGAATAAATCTCAAAAAAAACACCGATCCGAAGGCAATATTTGACCTGATGCCAGAAATGATCCAGCAATATTTGTCGGATGAGCAAATACTCCAATTACTGGCTCGATTGGAGCGGGACGGACAGGCTATCTATATCGATACACCCAATAAATTCATCACAGAATTCTGGCAAACGCAACCCGTTCAAAAACTTGTATTCTTTCAGCCTTTTATCATCGCCCCGATTTTTTTACAAAACAAACTTTTTGCCGCTGTGGTCGCAGTTTGGAGCAGCCGACACACGCTTTTAAAAGAGGAACTTGATGTTATTACAGCTTTTATCTCCAGAACAACGAGTACCGAACTCGCTCAAAAAACTGAAACGGTTCCGAAAAAAGATGCCCATCGTAAAAAAGAACAAAATGAAAACACCACTGATGAGATGGATGAGTTTGTACATATTGTATCACATGAGTTAAAGTCACCTTTACAGACCGTTAAAAGTTATGCAACACTGTTGAACGATGAATACCTCAAGGACATGCCCACCGGTGCCCGCACTTGCTTGGAAAGAATTCTGATAAACCTGGATCAAATGGAAAAACTGATCATCGACCTTTTACTGTTATCCCGTTTCGGGAAGGACAAAATTCAAAGGGAAGAATTGGAAACCAAGCAAATTGTCCGCGACGTACTCGATTCACTGATCGGTTTATTAAAAACACACCCCACCAGAATACAAATCCAAAAAGAAATGCCGCGTATTTTTGCGCACCGTACCGGAATTCGACAGGTTTTTAGCAACCTGGTATCTAATGCGATAAAATTTTCGCAAGAAACAAAAGACCCCCTCATTGAAATCGGCATAATCGATGCCGGAGAATTCTTTGAATTTTATGTCAGGGACAATGGAATGGGAATTGATCCGGATAAACAGGATAAAGTATTTGATCTTTTTTACACAAAAAGCGCGGATAAACAAAGCAAAGGAACAGGTGTCGGACTTGCTCTGGTAAAAAAAATCGTA
>JAFGEC010000494.1 GCA_016931775.1 Candidatus Zhuqueibacterota bacterium
GAAATTCTATTCGGTTAACAACGCGATATCAAAATTTAAAAAACCAGATTTTCGGAGAACAATGATGCAGAATTATAAAATCATCAACAAAATAGCTGCGGGCCTTGCTTTTACCGTTTCATTTCTTGTGTACCTGCGAACGATCGCACCGACAGTGTCCTTCTGGGATTGCGGAGAATTTATCACCTGTTCATATATTCTGGGTATCCCTCATCCTCCCGGTGCACCGTTTTACTTGCTTTTGGGACGTATTTTTACCCTGCTCCCGCTGGCTTCGGACATCGCATGGCGCGTGAATCTCATTTCTTCACTGTCATCCGGTTTAACTGTGATGTTGACTTATCTCATCATTGTTCGTTTAATCAAACAATGGCGCGGAGAGCCGAAAAACGGTGATGACGTGCTGGTGCTTGTTGCCAGCGGATTAATTGGTGCTCTGGCGTATGCCTTTACCGACACTTTTTGGTTTAATGCCGTCGAGGCAGAGGTTTACGCCATCAGTATGCTGTTTACCTCACTCATTGTATGGCTCATTTTGGTGTGGCTGGAAAAAGCGGATTTTTCCGGATCTGAACGATATATTCTCATTATCGCCTACCTGGTCGGATTGGCTATCGGCGTTCACCTGCTCATGATTTTGGCCATTCCTGCTGTCGCGCTCGTGGTGTATTACAAATATTTGGATAAAACCGGGCAACAAGTGACCATAAAAAACTTTTTAACCTTTGGTATTATCATCGCTCTGGCTTTTGCCGCTGTTTATCCGGGCGTTGTGCAATATATACCCTGGCTCGCCAACAAGGTTTCTCTGGCTGCCGTGTTGATGCTTGTTATCGTGCTGGTGGTGGGTATTTTTCTTGCCGTATCCTCCAAACAAAAAATAGTCAGCCTCGCCCTGATGTGCGGATTGCTGGTGATATTGGGATATTCTACCTATGCGCTGATCTATATCCGCTCCGGCCTCGATCCGGAAATCGATGAAAACGATCCTGAAAACATTACCCAGATGATTAAATATTTAAATCGGGAACAGTACGGCACGCTGTCAACTTTACCTCGGCGTTTTAAGGGATTGCCGCCGGACTGGCAGTTTGAACAGGAGCATCCTTATGAAAGTTATTCGTTTTATAATTTCGGCGAGCAGATGAAATTCTTCTGGAATTATCAATTTATAAAAATGTACGTCCGGTATTTCGGCTGGCAGTTTATCGGTAAAGGTGATACCATTGGCCGGGACGGATTTATTACGGAAATATTGAGTCCCAAAGGATTGTTTCTGCTGCCTTTTATCATCGGAATGCTGGGTGCTTATCATCATTTTAAACGGCATCATCGTCATGCCTTTATGGTGCTTTCTCTGTTTCTGCTTACCGGCATCGCGATCATTGTTTATCTCAACCAGGAGGATCCGCAGCCGCGGGAGAGGGATTATGTGTATGTCGGATCATTTTTTGCTTTCGCGATTTGGATCGGAATAGGGGTAAATTATGTGCTGGAAAAGATTCGCGAAAAATTACCGGATAACGTACCCATGGTGAAACTATTGTCCACAGTCGCTCTCATTGTATTGTTTTTTGTGGGGCCGGGTATCCTGTTGGCAAATAATTTTAAATCACACGATCGAACGGGCAATTATGTGGCTTACGATTATTCATATAATATTTTACAGACTTGTGAAAAAGATGCCATTGTCTTTACCAACGGCGACAACGATACATTCCCCCTGTGGTTTTTACAATATGTATACAAGGTACGCCCGGATGTACGTGTGGTTAATCTCAGTCTTTTGAACACGCCCTGGTATATCAAACAGCTTAAACATCAGGAGCCCAAAGTCCCAATCAGCCTCAGTGATGACGAAATCGAAAAACTGGAAATTCGCCGCTGGAAAAAACGGACTTTGAAAATTCCGGTGAATAAGAGAGCATATGATGAAGCTTTTCGGGATTTAGGCGGAAGTACGGAGCTGATGCAGGAACCGGTGGCCGATATTCTAAGCGAGTTGACAGTCGATGTGGAGCCGACTGTTTTCGGCCAGGCTCTGCGGGTGCAGGATTTGATGATTTTAAATATTTTGTACGCCAACCAGTGGAGAAAGCCTGTCTATTTTGCCGTAACGGTATCCGATCAAAACAAGGTCAATTTAGAACCCTATTTACGAATGGACGGCCTGGGCTTTGAACTGGTGCCATATAACGGACAAAAAATTTATGCCGAAAAACTGGAGCACAATCTGTTTAATGTTTTTCAGTTTAGAGGATTGAACGATCCTAATGTCTTTTTAAATGACAATGTGGTCGGGCTATTGCAAAACTATCGAGCCGCGTTTATGCGCCTGGCTCATGAGTATATGAATACCCAGGAATATGACAAGATGGCAAAGGTTTTGGATAAAATGGAAGAAGCCATGCCCAGTGATATTATTCCGGTTCCCGATCCACGAATACATTTACAAATCGGACAACTTTATAGTCTGGCCGGACGCACCGATGAATTCATTAAACGCGCCGAATTGGCTGTCAAACAATTCCCGGATAATACAATGTCACAGAGTACGCTGCTAATGTTATACAGACGGGAAGGTATGACCGATAAAGTCGTAGAGTTGCTTGAAGATTGGGTGAAAAAAAATCCTGATGATAAGGAAGCACAGCAAGAACTGGAAAAGGAGCGGGCAAAACTTTTACCGGGCGGTCCGATAGACTCGGCGTCTGTTGATAGTGCTATGGATTCGGATCAATAGCGTGAATATTCCTATTCAAAGAACACCGTGGAGAAATGTATAATAAAATAAAGCGTTCTTTAACATCTATTGCCAAAATATTCGTTAGCGTCGTTCTTGTTGCGGTGTTGTTGCGACGGATCGGCCTCAATAATATTTTAATGAAAATGATGGCCGCCGATCCGGTATGGTTTTTTTGCGGTGTGTTTGTTTTTGCCCTGTCAAATTTTTTCGGCAGCTGTCAGTGGTATCTTTTGTTGCGTTCAAAACAGGTGCCACTGCCCTTTTGGAATGTTGTTTCCATTTACCATGTTGGTTTGTTCTTTAACAATTATCTGGTCGGTTACATAGGAGGGGACGCCGTTCGTATTTATGATGTCCATAAAAACGTCGGCGATACAACCCGGGCGGTCTCTACGGTATTTTTCGACCGTTTTGTCGGTTTTTTTATCCTGACATCGCTGGCGATGGTTGCATCTCTGGTTCTTTTAGAAGATTTAGGACAATCCCTGGCTGTAACTGTTATCATTGCCATATTGGCGGTCTGGTGCTTTGGTCTGTTGTTCTTGTTTAACCAGACAGTCGCACGGAAATTTGTCTGGCTGGTGCGATTTTTACCGGGCAAATGGACGATAAAGCTGCGGGATATTTATGTTAGTCTGAATCAATTCCGGCATGATAAGGCAACGCTGTGGAAAGTATTTACCATCGCCGTAGTTGTGCAGTTTTTACGGGTTCTAACGCATTATTTTGCCGCGCTGGCCGTGGGTGTGCACGTTCATATTATATATTTTTTCGTATTTATACCGATTATCGCTCTGGCGGCAAGCCTTCCTGTCTCCATCGGTGGCATCGGTGTTCGCGAGCAGAGCGGCGTTTCATTGTTCAGTAGTGTCGGTTTGGCTTCCGGATCTGTCGTTGCTTTCGAATTCCTGGCATATATGATGTCGATTGTCGCAACTTTTCCCGGTGGCGTGATATTCGTAATGCGCCGTTCCTTGCCCGCGCAAGAAAAAGCGGCTGATTCTCGTACGCAGGAATAATCCGGATAAGATTCGGAATAGCAGATTTATGATATAAAAGTCAAGATTCCAATTAATTATTCCTGGAGGAGGTTGTTTTTATGTCAATATTCAAGTATTTAAAATATTCGCTTTTTCTGCTTTTTTCCCTTGTCATGTTCTCCTGTCATATGAAAAAAAGCCCAATCGGATCATCAAATAAAATTATTGTTCTAGCCGATACGGTTTTATGGAAGCAAGTCGGCGGTGATGTTATGAAAATGATCGAGCAGGAAAAGCACACTCCGCAGCCTGAAAAGATATTTTCGGCCGCTCACCATTCACCCCGTTCATTGGGTGATTTAACACGTTATCATAATATTATTCTTATCGGTACGCTGGAAGAGGACGATGATGCTAAATACCTGTTGGACCGTATGCTGAATGAAACTTCAAGACAGGCTGTATTAAACGATAAAAACTTTACCTTTCAGGTCAATAATGCCTGGGCCCGTCAACAACTGCTTACGGTGCTGGTCGCAAAAGACACTAAAACATTGCAGAGGATCATCCCGGAACGGGTGCCTCTGCTTTTCCAGATATACGACGATTTTGTACAATCTACAATCTCCTCTTCTGTCTTTAATAAATATCGTCAAAAGGATTTAGAAAAACAATTGCTTCAACACCACGGATGGTCGATAAAAATTCAGCACGATTACGTAGTAGCCGTCGATTCGGCCGAAGCACGTTTTGTCTGGCTACGGCGAATGCCTCCGCAGCGAGAAATTTTTGTCTATTACGAACCGGTCGAAGACCCCTCTGTGCTTTCAAAGGAATGGATGATGAGAAAGAGAGATAGTCTTACAGCTATCTATTATAGCGGCGACAAAATACGTATGGAAAATGCGACAGACTATCCCGATCCGATTACTGTGGAAGAGGCCACGGTCGAAATTTACAATTCCTATACCATCCGTCTTGATGGTGTTTGGGAAAATCGTACGAAAAACATAGGTGGTCCCTTTCGGAGTTACGGATTTTACAATAAAAAAGACGGCAGAATTTATCTTATCGATCTGAGTATATTCGCTCCGGGTCAGAAAAAATGGCCGTATATGCGTCAGCTTATCGCTCATGCATATTCTTTTTATTCGGAGGATCGAGAATAAATGCAGGAGGAGACAATTTGAATAAAATTGCGATTTTAATGGGAAGCCGTTCCGACGCCGAAATTTTGGCGGCAGCGGAACCTTATTTGAAATATTTTGATATAAAATTTGAGACGTTTATTTTGTCCGCACATCGCAATCCCGAAGATACAGCCGAGTTTGCGAAAAGCGCGGCTGAAAAAGGATATGTTTTGATTATTGCGGGGGCCGGAATGGCCGCGCATCTGCCGGGCGTTGTGGCTGCATACACCTCTTTGCCTGTGATCGGTGTACCTCTCGGCGGCTCGGCACTGAATGGCGTGGATGCATTGTATTCCATCGTGCAAATGCCCAAGGGCGTACCTGTTGCAACAATGGCTATTGGGAAAGCAGGTGCCATTAACGCCGCCGTCTTTGCCGCACGGATTTTAGCCCTGCATGATTCGGATATCGGCAAAAAACTCAAAGAATTCGTCTGTAACGGTTGTAAACTCGCCAACTAGAGTGAAAAACCTAACAAGCCAAAAACCGCCGTTTATTTCGATTGTTATCCCTCACTACAATGGCATAAAAATATTAAACGATTGCCTGACGTCGCTATCGCAATCGACCTATGAAAATTTTGAAATTGTCCTGGTGGATAACGCATCCACAGACGGCAGTGACGATTTTGTCAAAAAAAATTTTCCCGATGTCAGAATTATTCAAAATACTGTCAATCTGGGATTTGCCGGCGGTTGTAACGTCGGTATCCTGAATGCGTCAGCCGATTTGGTGCTTGTGCTGAATAATGACACCATTCATAAACCGGACTGGATCGATTTTCTTGTTGATGCTATCCAGCAGGATGAAAAAATTGCCGCTGTTCAGCCGAAGCTGCTATCCTATCACAATCGTGCTCAATTTGATTATTCGGGTGGCTGTGGTGGTTTTTTGGATAAATACGGTTTTCCTCTGGTTCGAGGGCGTGTTTTTGACACGCTGGAAAAGGACGTGGCCCAGTATGAGGACGTAATTGATATTTTTTGGGCATCCGGTACCGCCTTTCTTGCGCGAAAGGAGGATATTCTGCACGCCGGATTGTTTGATGAAACGTTTTTTGCCCACATGGAAGAGATCGATCTGGACTGGCGCCTTCACCTGATGGACAAGCGCATTGTCGTGCAGCCAAAAGCCGTGGTATACCATCATTCGGGTTATACTTTGTCGGCACAGAGCTTGCGCAAAAAATATTTAAACCATCGAAACAGTTTTTTGATGGTTCTGGCAAATTATAGTTTGATGTCATTAATCCCTATACTGCCTGTGCGGCTTTTGCTCGAATTGCTGGCGTTTGGATGGAGTATGCTGACAGGTGATATCAACAGAGCAGCGGCGATTATTAAAAGTTTGGCTTGGATTGTATTACATCCTGGCGTTGTGGCTAAAAAAAGGAGAAAAACAGCCAAAATTCGTATTATCAATGACCGGGACCTGACTCCACATTTTATCCGTGGATCCGTTTCCCTTGGGTATTTTCTGTTGAAAAAAAGAACTTTTTCAAAGTGGCGCAAATAGAGGGGAGGAATTGATATGCGCAGATTTTTTAAATTTGAGGAACGCGGCACCAATTATTCAAGAGAAATTCTCGGCGGATTGACGACCTTTATCACAATGGCATATATCATTGTGGTCAATCCCGCTATTCTGGAGAATGCCGGTATCCCGAAAGGGCCTTCTATGGTCGCAACAATCCTTTCTGCTGTTTTCGGCACATTGATCATGGGACTTTATGCCAATCGTCCTTTTGCCATTGCGCCATATATGGGCGAAAATGCTTTTTTGGCATTTACCGTTGTCAAAGTCCTGGGGTATCCATGGCAAACCGCCGTCGGTGCTGTTTTTATCAGCGGTGTTTTGTTTACACTGCTCACCGTATTCAAAGTTCGATCGTGGCTGGTCAATACCATACCCCTCAATTTAAAATATAGCTTTGGGATCGGTATCGGATTATTTCTGGCTTTTATCGGTATGAATGAAATGGGATTGGTGGTTCCGGGCACCGGCACACCCGTTCAAATGGGGGACGTGACGTCCGCGCCTGTACTGTTCGGCGTATTGTCGCTGATCCTCATGGCTGTATTTATCATTTACAGAGTGCGGGGCGGAATATTGATCGCGATCCTCTTTACAACGATTATTTCAGGAATTTTCAATGTATCCTCCTTTCCACAGCAAATTGTAAGCCTTCCGCCGAGCCTGTCGCCGATATTTCTGAAACTGGATATTGCCGGTGCACTCACCTGGGGCTTTTTCTCAGTGATTTTAACCATGTTTATGATGGATTTTCTCGATACCATGGGCACTCTGATCGGTGTATCCGTCCGCGCGAATCTTTTGGATAAAGATGGTAATCTTCCGGAGGTGGAAAAGCCCATGCTTGTTGATTCGCTTTCGACCATCGTGGGTGCCTTGTTGGGAACAAGCACAGCAGGCGTATATATCGAATCCGCCGCTGGTGTAGAGGTAGGTGCCCGTACCGGTTTTAGCTCGATTGTTGTATCACTTTTATTTTTGATTTCGCTTTTTTTTGCACCGGTTTTTACTTCCATTCCCGCTCATGCCTACGGTCCTGCGCTTGTCATCGTCGGCGTTCTTATGTTCAGTCCCATTATAAAGATGAATTTTGAAGATTATACCGAATTTATACCCTCCTTTGCTGTCATTGTGCTCATGGCTTTTACTTATAACATCGGTATCGGAATGACTGCCGGATTTGTATTGTATCCATTGCTGAAAATTTTATCCGGGCGTTGGTCTGAAATAACAACAGGTACATGGATTTTAGGTGGATTATCATTACTTTTTTTCATATTTTATCCCCATGCATAATAGGAAAAAATAAGGTTAACTGTATGAATGTTGTGATTATCGGATGTCATGGGTTGTTGGGCCATAAAATGTTTGAAACCGCTCCCAAAGATGTCAATTTATTTGGGATGGATTTACAGGACACAAGTGAGAGCGTGCTTTCTGATAACTACTGTCAACTTGATATCATCCATCGGCAGGATGTTATCGATACGATAAAGGCGGTCAAGCCCGATTGGATCGTTAATGCAGCCGCGTATACCGGTGTTGACAGGGCTGAAACTGAAAAAGAAAAATGCTGGAATGTAAATGTGACCGGGGTAGAGAATTTGGCGTTTGCTGCTTTGAAAACCAGGGCAAAGCTGGTATCCATTTCAACCGATTATATTTTTGATGGGATCGATGGTCCATATACAGAGAATGCCAGACCCAATGCCTTGGGTTTTTATGCCCGCTCGAAACTCGCCGGGGAAAACGCACTGCACAAAAGTCTCGCGGAATACGCCATCGTTCGCACCATGATTTTATACGGATACGTACCGCAGGTACGGCCCAATTTTGTGACCTGGCTCATCGACGCGCTTGAAAAAAATCATCCTGTTGATATCGTCACGGATCAATTGGGTAATCCGACACT
Organism: Candidatus Zhuqueibacterota bacterium; assembly: GCA_016931775.1. GTDB lineage: Bacteria > Zhuqueibacterota > Zhuqueibacteria > Residuimicrobiales > JAFGEC01 > JAFGEC01. The sequence goes on from JAFGEC010000494.1 coordinate 8,362, forward strand.
TGCCGACGAGCTGGCTGCCGGGATATGGAAAATCATTGAAAAAAATTATCTACAGATAGTCAACATCGCCGGCCGTGAGCGTATCGACAGGTATTCTTTCGCCTGTATGGTCGCACGTGTTTTTGAATTGGATGAAAGTTTAATACGCCCTGTAAAGACTGTAGATCTCAAACAGGCTGCACCAAGACCCCTCAATTCCGGACTGGTTGTGGACAAGGCCGTAAACGAACTGGGATTAGCCCTGTCTGATGCACAGGAAGGTCTGGAAAAGTTAAAAAATCAGATGAATCGGGGGTAAATTGTGAAAACTCTGGTCATCATTCCAACCTATAATGAGTGTGAGAATATCGAGTCGTTGATCAACGAAATTTTGAACCAGTCGGTTCCCGGGCTGGATATTCTCATTGTGGATGACAACTCTCCTGACGGAACGGCAGGGATTGTTCGAAAAATTTGTGAACAGGATCCCCGAGTTTACCTGAAAGAACGTCCCGGCAAACAGGGGTTGGGTACAGCCTACATTGCAGGGTTTAAATACGCGCTTGAGAACGATTATGATTTGATGATCGAAATGGATGCTGATTTTTCGCACGATCCAAAAGAGTTGAAAAATTTGATCAAGGGCTGTAAGAAAAACGATTTGACAATTGGATCTCGTTATCTTACCGGCGCGAATGTGGTCAATTGGCCGTTATCCAGACTTTTATTGAGCGTGGGAGCAAACCGTTATACCCGGTTGATAACCGGATTGCCGGTGCACGATTGCACCGCCGGATTCAAGTGTTTTCGCCGTAAGGTTTTGGAAAGCATCGATCTGGATGCGATTCAGTCGGATGGTTATTCGTTTCAAATAGAAATGAATTTTAAAGTGTGGAAAAAGGGCTTTAAAATCGGCGAAATCCCTATCATCTTTATTGACAGAAGAGCAGGAACATCAAAAATGTCGAAAAAAATCATTCGCGAGGCGATCTGGATGGTTTGGAAACTAAAAATTACCAGTATTTTCGACAAGTTATAGGGAGGCTCGATTATGAATAGTTACCGGTTGTTATATCAGATTTTCATCTTTTTGATGTTTTCTGAGACAGTTTTTTGTTTTGAAATAACAGGAATTGTCCGTCATGCCAATACATTGCGTGAAATTAACAAAGTGAACGTTTATATAAAAAATACTTCCATCGGAACGACGACAAATTCTGACGGTTATTTCCGACTCTTAATTCCGCAACCCCATGACAGCATGATTGTTGTGTTTAGGCATATTTCATACCATCCAATGGAAATCGCATTGACAAAAGCCATAAACCAGCACAAGTTTGAATTGTGGCCGCGAGTTATTCAAATGCAGGAAATCACCGTTGAGAAAGAGAGGGAACTCTCCGGAGAAACGGCGGATATACCGCAGCCGGTCTCCATTATCAAATCGAAAAATTATGAGGCCCGGGGATTTGTTGATGCCGGCGATTTGTTGCGTACGGAACAGAGTATCAAAGTCGATGAGGAGCTAAGCGGTCGTAAAACCGTGGCGATCCGCGGCGGCAATCCCGACGATGTGACGGTTTTGTATAACGGCATCAAAATGAACAGCATTTACGACAATATCTTTGATCTCTCGCTCATTAATCTTGAGGACGTTCAACAGATCGAAATCATACGCGGCAGTAATACAGCGCTGTACGGTGCGGAAGCGGTTTCCGGTGTGATCAATTTTGTACCAAGCGTTAATAAAAATTATTATGCACGGTTTTTACAAAAACTCGGTACCTACTCATCAGGAGACTGGACATTGCAGCTTAATTATCCGGTTTCCCCAAAATTCAATATAGGATATAGTTACAAAAAAGAGGGGATGCGGAGGGAATATGATGATCCCACACGAGGGAATCCCTACCTGGAGAACAGGAAAGCCCATCATACCGCCAATCTGGTTTATAAACTGTCGAAGGAAGCGGAAAAAACACTGTCCCTTTTTTATCTCCGCTCCAATTTGGAGTATGACAATCAACGGGATTTTGAGTCTCTGGACGATTTTAACCAGCTTGTTTCACTGCGATATTGCCTGGAAAACAATCTAAGTATAATCGGCTCTTACCACTGGCTGGATAATCATCAGATTCTTACCGAACGGCGCAGTTTTATTGACCGTTCTATAAACAACCGTATGTTTAATTTTGATGTTGAAAAACGCAATAATTTCGGTATGGTGTCGCTTATTTCGGCGTATCAGTATGAAAACGGTACGCTTGATTTTAACAATGAATCGATTATCGACGATGAAGAAATGCCCGGATTGCAAAAGTTAACCATGAACAGGCAAAAACACGGCGGTGCTGCCATTGTTAAACTGCAGGTGCCCACCGGTTCGAATTTTTACCGATATACAAATTTCAATGTGACTTGCCGGTATGATAAAGTCGCCAATATGTTTGAGGATGTTTTCCCGGATGTTCAAAACCGAGACGGCCGGTTTGGACTATCCAATAGCGACTGGAGTGAGACGACACTTAAATTCTCCAGTCATTTGTCCGGACTCAAGAATAATTTTGCCGTAAACGCTTATATCAATTACGGCACAAATATGAAATTTCCAACCATGGTTCAGCAAATGAGTATGCCCGCGGAAGCCGATCAGAGCCCCAATCCCGCTTATCCTCCTGTTTTATATCCTGAGAAAAACAGAAACGCCGAATTGGGGCTCGATATAAGCCGTGAATTTTCGGACCAGCCGAACTTGAACGGTGTCGTGCTGCATGCGAATTATTTTAAAAATGATTATACCAACAAACTAATAACTTATTATACGCCTTACAATCCCATTTCATTTTTCAGCAATATTCATACCGCACAAATTTCAGGTTTGGAATTCAAGGCAGGATTATATACCATGCAACACAAGCTTTATATAGAGTTGGGCTCTTCCATTTATTCTATTCCTGAAAAATCGGCCTTTCCATTCAAGTCGGATTTAAAAAGTATTGCCAATCTTGTTTTTGAGCACGCCGGTTATTCGCTCAATTTACACTGGTTTCATGAAAGTGACCAGGTTGCCTATGTGGGTGGATTCCGCGGCGACTATTGGGAGGTTACTTTGCCGGGATATTCAAATTTTGATGTTCATTTAAGCAAGACGGTTAGGATATATGGTTTTAAGATTTTCTTCAATCTCAGCGGCCGTAATTTGCTGGATGATGATACGGTGCTCGAGGGTATCGCTATTCGAGACCGCAGATATTATGTTACAATGGGTTTGCAATATTAAATCCGAGAGGATTAAATTGAAAAAATTAAAATTATTGTTTATCGTTTTGTTCGGATTTTCAGGATGTACTGAAAATCCTTTTTCTGCGGATAAGATTTCCCCTGAAAAACGGATGACAGTTCGGGGAACCGTCCAATTGAGCGATGGATCGAGCCCTGCCGGTGTTTTTGTGTTTTTGGAGGGATTGAACCTTTCCACCTATTCCGATTCATCGGGTAATTTTTCCCTCACTCTGCCCATTCCGCAAAAACAACCGGGAGGCGGGATTTCAGATCGAACGCTGATATATTATTACGTCGCCAATTATGCGTACGCCACATCGGCAGTGGCGATTGCGAACGGGTACTTTGTGTTCGGACAACAGGACATCAACAGCGATGGCCAGATTCTCAAGACGGTCCGCTTGAACAAGCTGGTCGATGTGCAGACCGCCATAAAACCTGATGTGTTTCCACATGACAGCACCGGTTATTTGGTACTGTCAGTCAAATTTTCCGTGTTGGTCAACGGGATTTCCGTCTCTACTTTTATTGACCGCAGTACCGGCCAGTTGGCATGCGCCGTTTTTAATCCTGTTCATAAGGATAGCTTGGATCCTATACTTGTC
>JAFGEC010000495.1 GCA_016931775.1 Candidatus Zhuqueibacterota bacterium
AAAAGTGCGACGCATCGTTGCATAATAATCATTCCATATTTTCATTATTTTACCCACCCAAAGCGGAGATGCGTCGCACTGCCCCCCATAACTCACATATTACGATAGTTGATTCTTTCTACTTGTAAACGTGAAAAACCGAGTTTTCTAATGACGGAACTGCCCGATTTTATTTTTTTTGACAGGACAAAAGTACGGGACCAGCCGGAAAAATGGCAGGATTTTTCAAATAGCGGACTTGTGGTCTCGGCTCATTATCGGGCGACGCAAGCCGGTATTGACATATTGTCCGAAGGCGGTAACGCTTTCGACGCCGCCATCGCCGTATCTACGGCGCTTGGGATCGTGGAACCCGCCGGATCCGGTTTGGGTGGCAATTCGATTTTGACATTTTACTCAACAAAGGATGGATCCGCACAAGTTTTAATCAATCCATGCCGGGCGCCTGCAATGGCCAGGCCGGAGCTGGTGGGCGGCTCTCAACGAAAATTTGGTTATCAGGCCGCCGCCGTACCGACCAACGCTGCCACTCTGGCGTACTTACACACCAAATACGGATCGATGCTTTTAGATGGTATTCTGGCACCCGTAATCGAAATTGCACATCGCGGATTTTTCGTTACGCCGTTTCTGCACAGACTGTTCGGCAAATACCGGTCAGGATTGCTGGAGGGTAACGCCGGGCTGTTATTTTTGCAGAATCAAAAGATACCGCCCACCGGATCAAGACTGTCAAATAAAAGACTGGGACACACGCTGCAGAGAATTGCCGACGAAGGATTTGAAGAATTTTATACCGGCACAACGGCGTTTGCCATGCTGAGGGACATGCACGACAACGGCGGTTTCATATCGCAGCAGGATTTCGACCCTTTGCCGTCTCCTCAATTGGCTGCACCCCTTTGGTTACGTTTTTTCGATTGGGATATAGCCGTTCCACCTCCTCCGGCCGGAGGATTGGTTCTCGCCGAAATGCTCAACTTGTTTCGCTCATGCGGGCGTACTCTGTCGGATCCGGATTCGCCGGAAGCTGCAGTTTTATTCGCGCGGATTATCCGCCGTGCCCGTCAGGACCGCCGCAGGTACAGACATATGCCGCTGGATATATCCCGTTTTACAGGACCCGACCTGTTGAGTTATGAGTATGCCAAACAAGCAACAGATGAAATATTTGGAAAAGGTGAAACAAGCCATTTTAACATTATCGACAAATATGGAAATGTTGTGGCCATGACCCAATCCATTGAACGGTCGTTTGGATGTAAAATGGCGACACCGGACCTGGGATTTATTTACAACGGTTTTATGCAAGGATTTAAAATACACGATAAAGCCCATCCCCATTATCTGCGGCCGGGTGCCGTTGCGCGTTCCAATGCGGCACCGACATTGGTTTTAAAGGATGGCCGTCCCATCATCGCCATAGGTTCCACCGGATCGGAAAGAATGGCTTCCGGGATATTTCAGGTGTTAATTCGTTTATATCTGGGCCAAACGCCGTTTGAAGCCGTCAAGGCGCCCAGACTGCATTGTACGCCGGAAAGTGAAATTTTTATCGAGGCAGAGAGATTTTCACCCGAATCAATTTTCCTTCTACGAGAAAACGGTTTTATATTGAAACCGTACCCTTCAGCCTGGGCGTTTTCCTCAGGTGGTCTGCATCTGATCGCCCGAACCGATTCCGGCTACTGCGGTGTCGCCGATCCGCGGCGTGATGGTGCCGCTTCAGGTCTCTAAAGTTCGGCCTTTATTCTTCCCTGCATTAGTATTAATGCCCCCAAAGAAATGTGGAGATGATCATATTATGACGTTTCTGAAAAGAATATGCGTACTGTTCCGTATAAGAGTGCCCAAAGATTTGTCCGAAATCATCCAGCGATAGTGCCAGGCGAATATTTTGCAAAAAGTTACTCGCCTGTTTATCAGTATAAGCACCACCGTTATCAATGACTTTATTGAGGCAGTTCATCCAATGTATAAAGTCATGTCGTATCTCATTTTTCCCAAGCCGATCGTCGGGAAAAGTCTGCCGGAACAGAACAGGCGCGGGTTCGGCATTCATCAATTGTGATCCGCCCAGTTCCCAAAATCGGGGTTTACCTAAAGGAAAGGCGGATAACAGAGTAAAGTGGATATCCGCATGTTCACCTTCCTTTTGCTGTATATATTTCGGAAGATCAACAAAGATATAGTCACCACGCACCGGTGCGCTTAATGAGCTCTTTGGCAACCAATTGATTGTTTTGGACAATAATCTCATTATCAGGGAAAATTTGATTAAAAATCAAAAGAACAATGACCCATAATATAGCAGGACCGGCGACGGTAAAAGTCATAAAACCGATCGTTCCCTTTAAATTCGCCTTGGTGCTGAACAACATGGCTGAAACGGAAGACAGGATAAAACAGATCAGGGCAATGCTTATCCGGTAGGTGGCCAAATTCCAGCTCTCTTGAATTCTAAAGATATAGACGTACATCAAGGCTTTAAATATATATCCATAAACCTTAAATAAACTTCCCAGTCGGAAGTCCCGTCAACGGCGTGCATACCGTGCCCGCCCTTGTGCATATAAAAGCCGATATCGTTCAGGATAGGAACACCGCTTTGCGGTATCTTGTCGGTTTCCAATCCTTTTTTTCCGAGCAAATGATAAACCGGTTCTGCGGCGACGGCCGCCAAAAACTCACCTTTAGGGTCCGACCATTTATCGGTATCACCGGTCTGCAATAAAACCGGCCGCGGGGCCATCAGGGCGATCAACATATGGGCGTCCACAGGATTTGAACTCGGATCGTCGCTCCATTTGGAATAGTTGGCGCAGAATTGATAGCCGTAACGCTGCGGCAACGTGATTAATTTTATGGTCTCGCCATAATTGCGCCGGCTCAGCGCCGCACCGCCCTCTCCCGAACAACTGGGGATAGCCATGGCAAAACGCTGATCCCGGGCCGCCGTCCATAATGCCGTTTTACCCAATCGTGAAACGCCGGTAACGGCGATTCGTCCGGCATCGATATCCTCATCCTGTTCAAAGTAATCCATAACACGGCTGAGTCCCCAGGCCCATGCTGAAATCGCCCCCCATTCATCTGCGGCCGGTTCCGTCTGGCCGGTTTTGAGGTAAAACGCCCTGATTCCATAGGGGAGTCCGCCTGAAAAATCCGGATCGATATCACCATAATAAATGGTGGCGAATCCATAGCCCCTGTTTATGAATTGCAAAACATCAATTTTTCCAAATGCAGATTTACAGTCGGTAGGCACCTTTTGTTTTTCCCGGTTCCATATTTCACCCGCTTTCACACCCGGATCATCAACGGTAGCGCAATTGGCCATAAAACCGATGTGGAGAAGCAGCGGTGACGGCTTGGCTGCGTCGGCCGGCAAATAGATCAGCACATCCGCACTGGGTTCCGGATTTTCTTTGGCAAAACGGATGGTAACCTGCTTGCGCAAAACTTTGCCTTCAAACGCCGGGGTTCCTGCATCAAACTTTTCAAAACTGACGTCTTTGGGATCACCCACCGGCCGGCCGTATTCATTTTCTTCAAACAATCTCAATATTTCAGGTCTGCGTTTTTCAAACCAGGTTTTTGCATCCGTAACCTTTTTCCCATTGAGAAGCTCCAGCGGATCGGGGAGGGTATATGTTCCGACATTGGCTTCAGTATAGTTGATTTTGATGCCCTCACGTTCATCATCCGGATAATCGGCAAGCTGGGCGAACAGAGTATTCGCAAGTAAGAGGGACAAGGCCATCATCAATGGAAAAATTGTACTGTATTTTTTACTCATGCTATCCTCTTTTAAAAAGTGAATAGAATAATCACGTAATGACCGGCGTATTGCCGTTGACTTTATAATTTATGATATAATTCACATAAAAAACAGTAATATTTAAATTTTGACACGATCAACAAGATCAACAGGATGGATCTATTGGAGAAAAAATCAGAAAAAAAGATTTATATTATTCATATCCAGTCGATCCTGTTGATCCGGTCTAATAAATTTAATATATTATAAACAAATACTTATGCTATTT
>JAFGEC010000057.1 GCA_016931775.1 Candidatus Zhuqueibacterota bacterium
ACCACATATCCGTCCAACCGGCGTAATCCAGCCAACCAGCTGAGTTATCCCGACAGACCCGGGCAAATGTCGTCAAAACAGGATGCGGACAGCAAATATCAACTCAGCCCCCGGTTTGGTTTGTCATATCAACTCTCGAATACGGCATTGTTACGTTTCAGCTACGGCCATTTCTTCCAGGTTCCGCCAATGTATGCCATGTACGCCAACAATTCACAACTGGTGGCGCCGACGGATTATGCCACCCAGAGCGGCAATCCACAGCTGAATGCGGAAAAGACGGTCAAATATGAGGTCGGCTTGTGGCAGGAACTTATGAAGGATATGGGACTGGAAGTGACTTTGTTTTACCAGGATATTTATGATCTGTTAAGCATGAGGGTCATCAGTACCTATAACCAAATCCAGTACGGATTGTATACCAACAAGGATTACGGCAACAGCAAGGGGCTGGAAGTCAAATACGATATAAAATATGAAAATTTTGCCGCCATGGTGAATTACACATTGCAATATACTCGCGGCAATGCCGATAATCCGACAATGACTTTTGATCGCGCAGGAGATAGTATGGATCCCATCGCGCGGCTTATACCCATGAGCTGGGATCAGAGACACACGTTAAATATGACTTTGAATTATGTGCTAAATAATTTTAATGCGACCCTTACAGGTTATTTTAACTCCGGGTCCCCGTACACCTGGGTTCCGATAGCCGAAAGCCGTTTGTCCAAGGTCAATCTTTATCCGAATAATGCAAAGAAACCGATGACGTATACACTGGATTTCTATTCCTATTATGATTACAAGTTGAATGATAGATTCAAACTGCGTTTCAGCATGCTGGTGGAAAATCTGCTCGATCGTAAAAACGAACTGTGGGTCAACGGAAATACGGGACATGCCAACGAAGCGATCATTCGAGCGACCGACCTTGCCAATCACCGTAGTTTGTTCAATGACTATGAAGACCGGATCATCAATCCGTCGGCCATTTCTGCGCCGCGTTATGTCAAATTTGGCATCGGCGTCATGTTTTAAACAGGCAAATTCTACTTAACAAACAGAGGATTTCACGATGAAATTATCAACTTTGCACCTTGTTCTCTTTATGATGTTGGCGTCAAGTGCCGTTTTTGTTTTCGGCCAGGGCAGACCGTATGAAGGTCCGGATGACCCCGCCGGTGATATCGCTGCCGTAAGAGAGGGCTATATGACCGGTAACCGTGTCTTTCTGTACTTTCAAAACACAACTGAACTGTCCGATTGGCCGGAAGTCGATGTGTCTCGCTGGCCGAACGATTATACCGGTACAAAAATGACGGATGGTATTAATATTCTAATTTGTGCTGAGGTGTTTCTGGAAAATGATACCATTCCTGTCACGGATCCAAACATCATTGCTTCCAGAAATGATTTAGATACTTTGTGGTATTGTCAAACGGCTTTTCGCGGCGGTCTGGATCTGAATCCCGAAGGAACCCTGCAATGGGGATTTTATCCGGTATTCGGCTATTTCAGAAATGATGAAACCAACGAGTATCCGGCAATGAGTAATCTGCCCAATTCATGGCCCCCCGATGGTTGGCCGTCGACCGGCGGACAGCTCAAATGGCCTGGAGTGTGGAACGGCCGGTTTGGGCTCGGTGTGATGTATGCGGACTTGGAGACCTATTTTGTCGCCAACGATGCCCAGGATCAGGAGTATCTTGAGGATACGGATACCTTGAAATATTATCCGCGCCCCGGAAAATTTATCGGCGATAAAAAACCGGATGTAACGATTCAAAAAGGAGCGCCGTGGGGAGGAATCGGCGTCCGGGTTGAAACGCGGGGCTACCAGTGGGCCAATCCACTCGTTCGTGATGCGATCTTTTTTGAATATAATGTAGCAAATATTTCAGATTACGATTTGCCGAGTGTGGGTTTCGGTTTTCATGTTGATAACGGCATTGGCAATGAAAACAACGATGAGCTGGGTTATTACGATACTTACCTGGATTTGGCTTTTTCCTGGGACATCGATGAAACCGGTCAATATGGTGTAAGAACAGGTCTGATGGGTATCGCTTTTCTGGAAAGTCCGGGAATTGCTTTTGACGGCGTCGATAATGATGAAGACGGTATCGTCGATGAACAGCGCGATAATAAAGCCACGGCATTGATCGGCGCCACAGACGGTTATGAGGATCTGGATAAATTTTTAACTTTTTATCGTCTGAACGAGGCAGACCTCAAAGAACACTGGGACGCTGATGAAGATCAGGACTGGATGGATGGAGATGATCTCGATCAGGATGGTTCTTACTCTGATTTGGAAAATCCCGGCGATGATGTGGGCCTCGACGGTATCGGTGCCGCTGAACTCAACTACCCTGGCCCGGATGAAGGTGAGTGTAATCACAAGCCTGATTTTGTCGAAGGCGTCGGTTGTGAACCAAACTTTGCTGTTACCGATATTTCTGAATCGGATATGCTTGGATTAACGGCATTTACACTTTTTCATGTACAGGAGGAATACCATGGCCGGCCACGGACTTTTCACCAGGATTGGGTGATGTATCAGCTCGTTGCCACGGGGATGTTCACTCTGTCCATTGAGCAGATATCCAATCTTATCGAAGTTTTTGGTTCCGGTCCGTTCAGTTTGTTTAAAGGCCGTACCGAACGTATTTCCATGGCTATGTTGCATTCCTTCGACGATCTGGGCCAGTTGCAGCAGGATCCGCCTGTGGCGCCGATTATGTTCGAGTTAAAACGGGTGGTGCAAATGATCTATGAAAAAGATTACCGGTTTGCCCAGCCACCCAAAATGCCCACACTTACGGCAACGGCAGGTGACGGTGAAGTCGTGCTGACCTGGGATGACATGGCCGATACAAGATCACGCGAGCCTTTTCTGGGCGGCGCCAATGATTTTGAGGGCTACAAGCTGATCCGTGCAACCGATAAAAAATTTCAGGATGCCATGGTTGTCACCGACGGGTATGGCACGCCGGCATTGTATAAACCGATTTTTCAATGCGACAAAATCGATCACAAAACCGGATTTACCGATTTTGGCTTGTTGAACGGCATGGGTTATTATCTGGGAGAGGACACCGGGATTCAGCATTATTACGTGGATAAAAACGTACAAAACGGGATTACGTATTACTATGGAATCATCGCTTATGATTACGGAATTTCCGATAGTATTGCACCTCCCGGAATTGCGCCGTCGGAAAATAATCTGGTGATCGAGCTGGATGAGGCGGAAGAAGTCCGCCAGTATGGTAAAAACGTGGCCATTGTAACGCCCCAT
>JAFGEC010000496.1 GCA_016931775.1 Candidatus Zhuqueibacterota bacterium
GTTAAGAGGCCTGTTTTGGCTGATTTAAGGATTGGCTTCCGGTGGCAGGAGTGATGATTGAATAAAAGAGACAAGCGTAAAGTAAAAAAATACTTTTTTATTTCTCTTCCATTACAGTTTTGTCCATTACAATTTCCCCAATCGTCAGCACACTCTGCCGTGCTTTTTTTAAATACATGTGAGTATCACCGTATTCAGTGAAAAGCGGACCAATTTTATTTTTTGAAAAGATTTTCTTGATTTCTGCAAAAAAAGATATTATCTTTTTTCGGGGGGTAGATGACAAAGAACCACGAAAATCCCACTCACGTTTAGACCGGAGTGCAAATGATACCTCGACAGCGTCTTCTCACCTCTTTGCAGCACAGCGAGCCCGACCGGGTCCCCATCGATTTGGCCGGTACACCGTTCACCGGCATCTCAGCCGAAGCCTATAAAAATTTGCGGCATTATCTCGACATGCCAGCTAAACCGCCGCAGTATAACGATGTCGTTCAACAAACCGTTACACCCCACGAGGACATGCTGCTAAAATTCGGCGTGGATACCCGGGGACTCTGGCCGCGGACACGCCGTCATCATGGTTTTCCGGATCGAGACGACGGCGAATGTCTGGTTCATGTGGATGAGTGGGGTTTGGGTTACCAAATCAAAAAGCAGGGCGGATTGCAGTACGAACAATATTCCTTTCCCCTGCAATGGCAAATTCTGACACCGGGTTTGCTGGCCCATTTCCCCTGGCCGGACGGCGGCGCCAGTTGGCGGTTTAATAATTTACGGGAACAGGCCATCACCTACCGGCAGCAGGGGTATACTGTGGTTCTCAAAAGCATTTGTGCCGGTTTGCTGGAAATGGCCATCCGGCTGCGCGGCATGGAAGAATGTCTGGTCGGTTTACTCATGGAAAAAAAAGTCACCGGTAATCTTTTTGACCAGATCCTCAGGGTCAAGCTGGATTACTGGGACCGCGCTCTGGACCTGTTGGGCGATGTGGTTGACGTGATCGCCGAAAGCGATCATTTCAGCGACAATATGTCGCAACTGATCTCCATAGCGACATTTCGTGATTTAATCGAACCACGGCAACGGGAGCTCGTCCGTTTTATGCGCCGTAAAGCCCCCGACGCCCGTATATTTTTTCATTGCTGCGGTAACATTCGTGATTTTCTGCCGGATTTTATCAATATGGGAATCCAGATCATTAATCCCGTAAACATCACCATCGCCGGCATGGAGCCTGAATTGTTAAAAAAAGATTTCGGTAATGATATTGTATTTTGGGGAGGCGGCATCGATACCCAGGGAATCCTGGTTCACGGCACACCTCAGCAGGTAAGGGATGAGGTGACGAGGAATCTGGAAATTCTTGCGACCGGCGGGGGGTATGTTTTTAATACCATCCACAACATCCCGGCGGACGCACCACCGAAAAATATCGCAGCCATGTATGAAACGGTTCTGATACTCGGCTATTGAAAAAAGACGCGAATGAAAGTTTATTGTTTAACGCAGAGAGCTCAGAGCCGGAGCGGCCCTAAAAACAAACTTGAATATTTTTCCCTTGCATTATAACTCTTTATTGGTTATTATTTGAGAGCAATCAGGGGTCAACATCATAAACCAGGACACCGGCGTTTAACGATTCAGGAACCGAGTTGTACTCCTGGTGTATAAAAATTTTCAGCTTGCTGATTTATCCATAAAAAATGCTCATTCATATCACCTTTCCGGCGACATTGTAAAACAATGCCGGTTGTTATGGTATAACGCTCAACGCACCGGCATATCTCCCGACATTGCTGAACGAAGCAACAACAGATCAGATTCCTCTACCTTCAGCAAGGACTCATGAAAATACCGTCCTATAGCGGAGGTAAAAATGATAAAAAAAGACAGATTTTTGGGATTGGTGATGATACTCCTCATATACTCTATATCCTCACTCCGCGCATGTGATCCCGCCGATTATCCCAAAAGGAATATTTTATTATCCCCAACATATTTATGGGCTGATGAAATGGTCCCGAATACATATGACGGGGGCTGGGGTTATGCCCGCAGCGCCGATGTCTGCAATTATGATGGTGATTGTTATCCCTGGATAAGCGGCAACGGCAAATATCTGCTTTTCGGCTCGATCAATTTAAACGGCCCGGCCCGCCCGGGACATCAGGGGACCGAAAATTGGGATATTTATATCAGTGAATGGAATCCTGTACAAGAATGCTGGGGCAAAGAACGAAATATCGGTACGCCGATAAACACAACCATGCAGGAACGCCGCCCATGCTGCACGCCGAATTGTGACACATTGTATTTTAACAGATACGACAGAGACGAAGATATTTATATATCCATGTTAAGCGACACGGGATGGACAACACCCGTCGCCCTGCCGTCTCCCGTCAATACCATTTCATCGGAGAGACATCCGGCAATCTCTCCGGACGGCACGCGGCTTTATTTTACGTCTGACCGGCCGGGAGGCCACGGTGGCAACGATATCTGGATCGCACACTGGAACGGTTCTTCATGGAGCTCGGTGGAAAACATGGGACCGCCCATCAACACACCCAATGAAGAGACGCGTCCGTTCGAAAGTTTTGACGGACAGCGGTTCTATTTTTCCAACAATCACGGCGCACCCCGCCCCGGTATCAGCTATGGGGGCGCCAGCGATATCTTTGTTTCAGTCAAGACGGATTCCGGCTGGGGGCCGGTCCAGCTGGTCGTTCCACCCATCAACTGCGATCTAACCGCTTGTTCTCCGTTTGAATCTCCGGACGGCACGGAAATCTGGTTTGGTTCCGAAGCGTGGGAAGGCGGAAGAGGAGATGAGGATATTTGGGTGGCAAAAAGAGGGGCACCGTTCGCTCCCCTGTTGACAACCGGCTATGGCAACTGGCAAAAAACAGGCGAGTTAATCAATGCCATTTATGTTTACGACCTCAAGGAGAACGTTGACGGGACGATCTATGCGGCAGCAGCCTGTGCCGAAGAAGAACCATGCGGCAAAGTTTTTAAAACCACCGATCACGGCAAAACCTGGACGAGTTGCGCGGATTTGCCAGGGACAATGACGGTTTATTCACTGCTTGTTAACGGCGACACCCTTTACGCGGGCACATATCCAAATGGTGATGTTTTCAAATCTATCGATGGCGGTGACTCGTGGATCGTTACGGCTAATCTACCGGAAGTGACCGCGGCCCGGCGTTTGGTCCGTCTGCGCAACGGCGACATTCTGGTCGGCACATCACCCTATGATTACACCATGCGGAACCGTATTTTCCGGACCGGTGATGGTGGAAAGTCGTGGACGCAAACGGGCCGATTACCGGCCATCAATCCGTGCAAATTTTTAGTGCAAACGATGGACGGTACCATCTATACGGGCGGTTGGGGTATCGACAGTAAAATCCTCATTCACAAATCAATTGATAACGGCGTCTTCTGGGATAGCCTGGTCGTCATCGAGCAATTTGAGCCCGAGTGGACAGCCGACGGCTTTTTTGAGACTAAAGAGGGGCTTTTATATGTATCCGGATGGATACCATCTCACGGCGTCGGCACACGAACCGGCGGTTATTTATGTCAATCAAAAGATCATGGAATAAGCTGGACCGTATGTAACAAAATCATTCGTGGTGACGGTGTACACAGCGGCCGGATTTATGCGATTACGGAAGATTTATACGGTACGCTGTATGTGGGCATGCAACCCGCCCCCGATTCCGTTGTTTTTGCATCAAAGGATGGGGGCACCACATGGTATTCAACCGGCGGATTGGACGGCGCATTCGAATGTCTGTGCCTGCTCTCCGCCTCCGACGGCGCCATTTATGCCGGTACTACGCCGAACGGGGACGTCTATAAATATATCCCCAAACCTCCGACACAAATCGCCAAGACCGAAGAACAGACAGCTGTGAGCTGTTTATTATCCCGGAACTATCCCAATCCCTTTAATTTTACGACCATAATCCCTTTTCAAACAGCAAGGGCGGGAAGGGTTACAATAAAAATATATGATACGCTGGGGAAATTCGTTAAAACCATATTCGATGAAAATGTGGACGCCGGCCCGCACGAGGTCCGGTTCTCCGGTACCGACAACAACAACCGGATACTGGCAAACGGCGTTTACTTTTACCGAATAGAGACGGAGAAATTTGCGGACGTCAGGAAATTTTTATTTCTCAAATAACGGGAAATTTTTTCATGAAAAAATACCGATCAACCAACCTTGGAAAATGTGCAATTAATTCTTTATTCACCGGATTTTTCTTGCTGATTTTTCTGCAATGCGGTTTCGACAAAACAAACGAAAGTGAGGCGGTCCGTTTCGACAGATTTGCCCGTGAGACATTTAAAGAAATTTATCCCGCGATTGCGGAACAAATTCTCAAGGATTACAATATTCGGCATGGAACCTGCCTCGACATCGGTTGTGGTGCCGGTTACCTGTCGATCGAAATCGCAAAGCGCAGCAAATTAAACATCATCGGTGTTGACATTGACCCGGAGGCGATCCGGATAGCCAAAAAAAACATCAAAAAAGAAAAGCTGTCAGGACAAATAACCGTAGAGCAAGGTGATGTTCACAAGCTGCATTTCACCGATGATTCAGTTGACCTCATCGTCTCCCGGGGTTCCTTTATTTTCTGGGATCATACGGCAAAAGCGTTCAAAGAAATCCACCGTATTCTCAAGCCCGGGGGGGTAGCCTTTATCGGTGGCGGTTTTGGCCGCTCCATTTCTCCTGAAAAAAGAGCTTTCATCAATCGAAAGGTTGACCAGGCGGGATTCCGGGACTGCGGTAAAATTTTCACTCCGATTATCATGCAGGAAATATTGGAATCGATCAACATTCAAGAGTATAAAATTATTAAAGACAGTCCGCAAGGCAGGGGATGCCGGTGCGGAATGTGGGTCGAGATGAGAAAGACAAATTCTTTCGCTTCCAAAGATTTTCAATCGGAAAAGAAATAAAAAATCAAGATTGTAAAACGTTTGGTAAAAATCACGGATGCCATTTTTCATGTTTGGTTATATTTAAGATGAAAACACATAAACAGTTCACACTCTATTCACCTCGCTTTTAATCTTATTTATACAAATCAGAGTGAATGAGTATCCTCCGATCACTTTGAATTATCACACGTATGAGCAAAATCATAGCAATGAATAACTTTGAGTTAAAGGAATTAATTTAACACAAAGGGCACGAAGAATTTGACGAAATTTGACGAATTGCTATCAATTAAAAAGGTTTAAAACATTGACATATAAAAAATTGGCCAATGTATCGATCGGCTTGCAAAAAAATTTCAAAGCTGACCTCTTCATCGAACGTACGCTCCCCCGCTATTTCACATATCCCCCAACACCTCTGCCTGTGCCAGCAAATTCTCCGCCGGCGTATTGTCGGGTATCTCACATCCGGCCGCACTGAAACACCGATCTCCACCGTTTTTCACACAATCACGCACCGCCTTTTTTACCGTTTCGGGTGTTCCACGCAGCATTATGGCCGCAGGATCCTGATTGCCGCATACGGCAGCGTGGTCTCCAAATGCCTCACACGCCGCTTTCATATCCACCATCCAGTCAACATCGATAATCTCGGCACCACTCTGCGCCATATCCGGCAGAATACCGGAAGTGTTTCCGCAGATGTGCAGCCGGCCGATGGCGCCCGTTTTTTTCACCGCATCAAAAATACGTTTTTCATAAGGCAGCGCATACCGGCGATAGGCCGCTGGTCCGACCTGTGATGCGACGGCGTCACCCAAGCCGATGATATCGGCACCGGCGCGAACCTGCGCCTGTGCAAAAGCCATCTCCATTTCGCAGCACTTTTCCAGCAATTCCATCAGCCATTCCGGCTGATCGTACATGTCCATCATGATATTCTGAACGCCGCGCAGATCGGCGGCTTCGGCGAGGGCGCCTTCCACCCATCCCATAACCGGCACCTCACCACCAACGCGTTCACAAAACAACCGGATAGCGTTCAACCGGTCTGTCATCCGGGCTCCGTCCGCGGGTTGAGGGAATTTTATTTTTTTCAAATCAGATAGTTCCTCAATAAAAGGCTTTTTACTGATGGGCAATCCGTCATGGGGAAAATCGATTTCGGCGCCGGTATCAGCCGCTTCCCGGTAAGGATCGGAAATGGCTTGAACGACATCCAGTTGAAAAGCCTCCAGAACGGCAAAATTGGCATCACATAGAACGCGATAATCCAGATAATATCTTGACAACGGCTGCCGGATATAATGTGCCGCGTAGGTCATAAAAATATTAAAATTGGGAACGCGGTCGACTCTCCGGCCGTTTAAACGGTTCTTGAATCTTGACATCGAATTCATCGTCGCCTCGTAAATTTAACTTTTTTTTCTTTATTTTTCTTTCTATATTCGATACACGAATCCAGTATGGTGTTTAAAAATGATTATAATTTTCGGG
This sequence comes from Candidatus Zhuqueibacterota bacterium, assembly GCA_016931775.1. Taxonomy (GTDB): domain Bacteria; phylum Zhuqueibacterota; class Zhuqueibacteria; order Residuimicrobiales; family JAFGEC01; genus JAFGEC01. Next base: position 6,472 of record JAFGEC010000496.1, read on the forward strand.
CTCTTGATAGGATTTTTCTCTGCCATGCCGCTGGGACCGGTCAATCTGATCGCCATTTCACAGGTCATGAAACGCGGCTTCCTGCATGGATTCCTTATCGGCGTCACATCCGGTATTATGGATGCGATATATTGTTATGCCGCTCTCATCGGCATCGCCCAAATTACAAGTTACATGGCACCTTTCGAAAATTTAATTAAAATAATTGCCATCCTGGTATTTATATTGCTCGGTGTTCGGTCGCTCCGTTCGGCGAAAAATTACCGGCCCAAACCACCGCCGGCCTCGTTCGGTTCCGTGCACAAACCGATTATCGCCGCTTTGGCACTCTGTCTCACCAATCCCGCTCTGTATGCTTATTGGATCGGCGTTGCAGGTTATACCTCCTCACAGGGCTGGCCCAGTTCCCGTACCTGGGCTCCCGGAATTTTTGCCGTATCCGTATTTTTCGGTGCAGTGGGATGGTACACGCTTCTGTCCCGCTATGTCGCCAAATATCATCACCATTTCAGTCAGAGAGCTTTTCGTATCATTTTTACCGTAATTGCCGTTACACTTTTTGTGTTTGCCGGGTATACTATTTTCGTGCTGATACAAAATTATATCAGTTAACATCCTGCGACTAAAAATTTTCCACTTTAATATATCAATTCCTTTCAACAGAATCCACAGATAAAAACTTTCCCTCAAACTTAGAGGCGCGAATTTAATTATTTTTTTTGTTTTATTTAAATTTTGCGACACAGGTGGCACATTTTTTGAATATTTATTCGACGTAAAAGTAAATAAAAAAAATTAAAGCCATAAAAATCAATAACTTGTTCTTTAAAAAAATATTTCAGCTGTGACATCAAAAGGTCACAATAATCACTGTATCCGGCACCTCATGTCCCAAAAGCGCCACACATAATTTTCAGGAACGGATTCCACGAGACAGAGGACAGGATGACGTGCTGTAACGAAAAAGGGAGTACAAAATGCAAAAAAAATTATTCTGTCTCATTACGGTTTTGGGGATTTTTACCGTAATCCAAACTATTTATGCCCAGAATCCCGATATGGGTGACGCCCCCGAAGGCGCGCTGGCTTATCCCAGCTTGGGAATCCTTGGTTCTTTTCCGACATGTGTGAATACCGGTCCGTCCGGCTGGGTGCAACACGCTATGAGTATGGCGTGGTTTGGTCCGATAGCTGATACGGAACCGGAAGGTAATGCCGGTCTGTGTCCGGTTTTTAATCCCAACCAGTATAATGCCGACGAGTGCTTTGCGGATCAAGATGCCGGTTTAATGTTTCCCCCGGCATTTACCATACAGGGTCCCGTTGGACTCGAAATGGTCGTGGGTTGTACCGGCCAATCGGGTTACCTGGGAGTTACGTGTCAACCGGCGACATGGGGCGTGGATATAGATATCGTCGTGACCAACAATATGCCCAATTCAACAATTGGATACGTGAATGTGCTTTTTGACTGGAACCAGGACGGATTGTGGTCGGGAATTGCCAGTTGTGCCACCGCGGGCGCTCCGGAACACGTGCTGGTGGATTTTCCTGTCCCGAATGGCTATTCCGGTCCACTTTCTGTACTTGTACCCCCGGCTTTTTTGATCGGCCCGAATTCCGGATTTGTTTGGGCCCGTTTTACCGTCAGTGAACAGCCGGTCAACACGACGGATTGGGATGGTTCGGGAATATTCGAGGATGGAGAGACCGAGGATTATCTCCTCGCCATTGCCACACAGGAGGAGGTCGATTGGGGCGATGCGCCGGACCCAACCTATCCGACTTTGCTGGCGAACGGCGGCGCCAGCCATATCATTGTTTCCAGTGTTTTTCTCGGTGCGAGCGTTGATGGAGATCCCGACGGTCAGCCCAATGCGACGGCAACCGGCGATGACGTTCTGGACGGCAACGCAGATGAAGACGGTGTGGTGTTTACCTCTACTATCGCCGCCGGTATGCCGGCGACTCTACTGGTAACGGCTTCAGTCGCCGGAATGCTGGATGCATGGATTGATTATAATGCCGATGGGGACTGGTTTGATGCCAACGAGCAAATATTTGTAAGCCAAAACCTAGTTGCCGGTCCCAACAGCCTAGGTTTTAATGTGCCTGTTGGTGTGACCCTCGGGGCCTCTTTTGCCCGGTTTCGGTTTAGCACCAACGGCGGACTTTTGTCTTACGGAGGGGCTCCTGACGGCGAGGTGGAGGATTATAGTGTGGAAATCCTGGTCCCGGTTGAACTGTCCTCCTTTAAGGCTCAAAGCAAAACAGACTTTGTCAGTTTGGAATGGATCACACAATCAGAGTCGGAAAATCTGGGGTTTTACCTGGAACGTTCCGAATACGCAGATAAATTTTACACCCGGATCACACCGAAAATGATCAAAGGCGCCGGTTACAGCCAGTCTGAAAAAGTATACACTTTTGAGGACCACAACATCGAGCCCGGTAAAACCTATTATTACAAACTGACCGATGTGAGTTATGCAGGTGTGATGACTTCACACGGCCCCGTGAGTGTGACGGTTACCGAACCGACCGGATATGAACTGGATCAAAATTATCCCAATCCTTTCAATCCCGAGACCACGATCAGCTTCTCGGCCGGTGAATCCGGTTTTGGTGAATTAAAAATTTACAATCTGCAGGGTCAGCTGGTACGCGAACTGATTAATAAGCACCTGGATCCCGGTCATTATTCCGTGGTCTGGAACGGCCATGATGACAACGGAAAACTGCTGCCTTCGGGCGTATATCTGTACACACTAGAAATAAACGGTTTCAAACAGACGAAAAAAATGAATTTTATCAAATAATCCCTTCATTGGTGCTCTCCTTAAAAAAAGTCCCAAAGGGTTTTTACCTTTGGGACTTTTTTTATCCGTGATCAATCCGTGGCCAAAAACAAGAAATGACGATATTAATTAAATCCAGTTAAAATAGATTCCTGTGAGATTTACGCGATCCGCTACATTTTACGAATGCGCACCTCTATGTCCTTCTCCCCTTTCAGCAGATCCACCAGTTTTTGGGTATCCGTGCCGCCGTAATGATAGGGATACAAAATTTGAGGTCTGAACGCTTTTGCCGCGTCGGCCACCATCTCCGGATCCATGGTAAAGGGCACATTCATCGGTAAAAAGGCCGCATGAATATTCTTCAATGATTTCATTTCCGGTGTGTTTTCGGTATCACCCGCCACATAAATCCGTTTATCGCCAAAAGTCAACACGTAGCCGTTGCCGGTACCTTTGGGGTGAAACGGAATATCGCCCTGGCGTTTATGGACGATGTTATAGGCGGGTACGGCTTCTATGCGGACGCCGTGGAGGGTTGTGCTGTCGCCGTTTTTCAGAACCCGGCCGGGAATGCCGCAGTTTTTTTGACACGTTTCAGTGAAGACAAGTTCGGCTTTTTCTTTCCGGAGTGTTTTTATCAGGGCGGGATCAAGATGGTCGCCGTGTTCGTGGGTGACCAGAATGACGTCCGCTTTGGGCAGTTTTGAATAATCACCCTCGCGGGACACCGGATCAATGTGAAAAACCAGATTATTTATCGTGAACATCAAAGAAGAATGGCCGATAAAAGTTATCTCCAGGTTTCCCAGGGATGTTTTCAGTGTATCCACGGCATATTGAGCGAAACAGGCCATGGAAAACAGCAGCATGAGGGCGGATAATATGAAAAATTTCATAAAGACCTCCTATTATTGATATGGATAAATTCAGATAAATATATATAAAGCCAGAAATCCAATAAAAATGTATTCTTAATTTTTGTTTTTTTAAAGAACGTTAGCTCAGCACTTTATACAGAACATATAATATGTAACTTAAGCCGCTTTAAATAATAAACTCGCAGAACGGTGTTTAAAGGCTAATTTGGGTAAGTTGTTATATATCTTTCCATGCAAAAATCGGCCATTTTTTTTCTTTTGTACTCCACCCCATTGTTTGAAAAAGAATTCGACCTGCTGTTGATCACATTGATTTAAAATTGATTCCACCCAATCAATACGCATAGGTCTTGCCCCAGGCCCCGATTCTCCTCCAACAATAACCCAATGAATTCCTTCAAGAATCAAATTTTCAAGAGGTCCAAGAAGAGGTTCAAACGAAATAAAACGAATAAATGAAGGAACCTGTTGGAGATCATTTAAGCGGTAAACGGTCGCCTCATTTTCAATACTTACACCCATCCAAACGTTTTCGGGCCAATATAGTTTACTTGCAAGGGTTGTAAGACGACTAGTCCTTTTGGTTAAGATTTGAAAAATATGTTGAGGACACTGTTCCATCGTGTGAAAAATTTTACTGATAAACTCAAAAGGAATATCTTCATGAAAAAGATCACTCATGGAATTAACAAATATTATTCTTGGTTTTACCCATTTCGACGGTTGTTGGAGAGAATCATAATGCAAAGTAACGTCAAAACCATTTCGATATCTTTCCTGTCCCATTGCCTTCAAGCGCCTTGCCATCCGTTCAGCATAGCAATATTTACATCCAGAACTTATTTTAGTACAACCTGTTACAGGATTCCATGTTGTTTCTGTCCATTCTATTTTTGTTCGAGACGGCATTCTTATTTCCCCAAAATATGTTGAGCAATTTTAACTGCAGTTTTAGCACCTGTTGGATTAGATGCAGCAAAACACAATAGAAAAATAGGGATATTTCTTGTATTTCGAAGAGGTAGAGGATTTTCAGCGACACCTTCAAAAACAGACTTTAATTGTTCAATAAAATATTTACCAATAGATGCAAAATTTGCTTCTTTTTTCAAACTCGTCTCTTTTTGAAATAATTCTAATTGTTGACATTCCTGATAAAATGCATTCTTCCAATCTTCAGTCCCAAAAAATCTTGTCAATCTATCTGCCCAAGCACCTGTAGGAGGGCATTTCTTAGTAAGCAATCTGTTTACTGCTTGACCTAAAGGGAACAATATCCATAAATCTATTGCCTTTGTATTAGCTATTACGGCAATCGTCTTCCATTCAACTTGCATTCCGTAGGGATCCAGAAATATTACCGCTCGGTCAAAACGCCAATTGTTATTACGGCACCATTTTTGAAGATAACTATTTGCATCTTGTTGTATGATAGTAACTTTATTGGATTTTTCAGGGAATCTAATACGCAACTTTTCTAATTCTTTGGAGTATTCAGAAGATTGCTCAATAAAAATATATTCATCAAATGATGGCTCCATTTCTAGAGCAATATATGCGCTTCCCTTCTGAAAAGAAACTGCTTCTGCATCATCCAAAAGGGGAAGAGTAGCTATATTAGCTTTCGTTTTTTCAATATTTCGATATCCTGTCCCTGCAAATGCATCAACATAAATTGTATGAAGTCTGGCTGCACGCATATTTGATTTAAAAATCGATATATAGGCATCAAGATACTTTTTCAAACGAGTTAATTTATTTTCTGTCCAATCACCACCAAAATGATGTATCGAATTCATAAACTACTTTCTTATTTTACTTTTTAATATTCAGAATTTTCTTACATAACAATTTAAAATATAAAGATTCCATCAACAAAACAAGCAAAAACACTTTGTAGATAGAATTATTTATGCTATATTGAAAAATTATTACCGAGGCATTCCTTTGGAAAAAACACTTTTTGCGATAACAGCTCTTATTCTTATAACCGCTTTGCCAAAGCCGGAAAAATTGACAGGAAGAGAACCGTCCGTTAACTTTTCTTCATCCAATCTGCCGATTTTTGTGATCGATACCCACGGCAAGACCATCGTCGATCCCCGCCGCATCACGGCGGACCTTGGGATTATTTACAACGGTCCGGGGCAGAGAAACAACATCACAGATCCCTTTAATCATTTCAGCGGTAAAATCGCCATCGAATTACGGGGCAGTTCTTCAGCGGCTTACCCGAAAAACAGTACAGGGTCGAAACCCAGTACGAGACCGGAGAAAACTTCAATGTTTCGCTGCTGGACATGCCGCGGGAGAAAGGCTGGATAGTTTACGACCCCTATGACGACCAGGGGAATGCGGTCGGTTCGGGCGTTTATATTTACCGCTTAAAGACCGGCGCAGGAATGGTCGACAGAAAGATGGTGCTTATTCATTAAGGTCAAAGAAACGAAATCAAAGCATGAACATATTACTGCTTTTTCAGGAGCGTATGCGATGTTGTATACGACTATTCATAGATAAATAACAGTCACTCAAATGGAAAAATATTAAAAGTTCATCTTAACAATATCATCTTATGCGTAGCCACCAAATTTTGGCCGGCCCGCAGCCGGCAAAAATAAATACCGCTCGAAAGCCCGCTAGCATCAAATGTTACAGAGTAATCGCCTGCCGGCTGTCTTTTTTCAACGAGTGTCCCGACGTTCCGGCCGAGCATATTATAAATTTTCAAACAAACAAGATTTTCAACCGGTAGTGTGTAAAAAATCCTGCTTATATTATTAAAAGGATTGGGATAATTGCCGAGTAAAAACCGGTCAGGGACACTCCTGTCCTTTTTACCGGTGGAGAGTTCCAGGTTGATATGCGCGTCCAGCCAGGTCAGTCTTGTTGCGATCCATTCTTTAAATTTAATAATCTCCCCCGCATAAGTGCTTGGTTGTTCATCCGTGTCCGGTGTACCCACGTTTATTCCCAGAATTCTCCACTTTTGATAATGGCGTATTTGCGCATCCTGCACCAGTGTATGTACGGAATCGATATAACTGTTGATATAGGACTCGCTCAAAATCGTGTTTCGTAATGAATAATATCGGAGGCACAATTCCCGGGCGAATTCAGGATCCTGCAGCAGTCGTAACAACGTCCATCCCGGCGGCGTCGGCCAGTTACCACAATCATGTACCTTGTATGCCCAGCCCGATCCATCCCTGGCACCGAAATAGCATTCGTCCTCGGTGCATAGTGTCCCATACGGCGAAAAGAAAAAAAGCAAGCGGTTCTTCAAACCACGCCGGTGTCGGCCGGTACATCCGGGTCTTATCACGCATGCCGAGCGATAAAAAAGTGGTGGAGGACATATCGCTCGACGACCGTATTGTCGTCATTGTCGCCATATCCGATTCCCCCCGGTCCCTGATCCCACGTGCGGTCATCAAACGACAGCTCGCGGCAATTTCCGTCCGGTTCGGAATTTCCCTCCTGATATTTCCATTCATCATTGTTATATACCACGGTCTCCCAATGGTCAATGAGACCGGTTTGGGCGATCGTATTGTGGCAAAATACTAAAATCAACGGTATGATTATTTTCACGGCAACTTTCATTTAAAACGCCCTTTATTGATCATTCATCACGTTCAGAATTTTTTGATCTATTACCAGGTTTTATCAATATTATACCCGACCTTTACCACACGTCATGTTAAAAAAAGTATAAAGATTTATACAACAAAGCAATAAGTAATTATTCTCAGCATTAATATATGAGTAACGGGGGAGTAGAAAGCGTAGCTTTTATTGTTCTTTGCGACCCAATCCCGCCAGGCGGGATTGGGCCGCAGATTTGTCTGTTTTCTAGATCTTTTTGCACGATTTTTCAATTTCCTTCTTTAATCTTTATCTTGCAACTATTGCATTTATAACATTACCTCCTCTATGAGTGACATATTATTCTCTGCGCTTCAATTTCCAAGTTATAAAGCCGAAATAAGGTTCTCAAATAACAACCGTTAAATAAAATTATGCGGAAATCCGGTTCAACACAAAAACATGTTGTGTGTTTGAAAAATATTATTATATTATATATGTTTAAAGCATATATATAATTTAAACAAGTATTTTATGTCCACTCAAAAAAATGCTTATGCTGCACTCCAAAACAGCATGGCAGGTTGGAACCGTTAAAATTGCTGTAATGCAGAAAAGTATAACGCAAAGATTATAAGATCAGAATTAAAGAGGATATTGAACGTTTGTATCTTTTTTAATTTTATTATTCAATGAATAAAAAGCAGAAATACAATGATCATAACAATTGCAAGTGGAAAAGGCGGAACCGGTAAAACAAGCGTCGCCGTTAACCTGGCGCAGACGGCGATTTCAGCCGGCCAAAATGTTCAAATTTTGGATGCCGATGTCGAAGCGCCGAACATGTTTCTTTTTCTTGATCCAAAGGTAACGTCGGAAACGACGATAAATGCCCTGGTCCCCAGTGTGGAAAAAAGCTTGTGCACATTGTGCGGCGCCTGTGCGGACGTATGCGAGTTTCATGCGATCGGCGTGTTCGGCACCAGTATTTTAGTGTTCCCCGAGTTGTGTCATTCGTGTGGCGGCTGTACGCTGGTCTGTCCTGAAAAAGCAATAACGGAAATTGAACACCCCATCGGTCTGTTGCGTAAAGGTCAAACAGCAGGTTCTACGGAATTTGTCGAGGGGCGGTTAAAAATAGGCGAAGCCAAGGCGCCGCCGATCATCCGTGAGGCAAAAAAACATCTCGACCGTAAAAAACTGGTCATTATCGACGCGCCGCCGGGTAATTCATGTCCGGTGGTCGAAGCAATGAAAGCATCCGACTTTATCATTCTGGTCACAGAACCGACGCCTTTCGGCCTTCACGACTTGCGAATGATCTTTGAAATCGTCCGCGAAATGAATATCCCGTTTGGTTTGGTCATCAATAAAGCAGGGCTGGGAAACCGCGATGTTTACCGGTTTTGTGACAAAAAGAGTATTCCTATTTTACTGGAGATTCCTTTCCGCCAGGATTTGGCGAGCTCTTATGCTTCAGGGGAAATATGGATAAATTTGTTCCCCGACGTACAAAAAAAATTTATTTCGTTGCTCGGCAAATTGACGACAGGAGGAAAAAGACCATGAAAGAGCTCGTTGTCATTAGCGGCAAAGGCGGCACCGGCAAAACAAGCATCACCGGCGCGCTGGCCACTTTGATGCCCAACGCCATATTGGCTGATTGCGATGTGGATGCTCCCGATTTACATTTGTTGTTGAATCCGGATATCCAGAAAAAAGAGACCTTTTCCGGCGGCAAGGTCGCACGCATCGATAAAACAAAATGCAACGAGTGCAACGTCTGCCGCCAGGTGTGCCGCTTTGACGCCATCACAACCAGCTTTGCCGTCGAAGATATGTCCTGTGAAGGCTGCGGCGTCTGCGTATGGAACTGTCCGGAAAAGGCGATATCTTTTGAAAACAGGAACAGCGGCGAGTGGTACTTTTCAAAAACGCGGTTTGGCGAAATGGTTCATGCCCGGCTGTTTCCCGGTGAAGAGAATTCCGGCAAGCTGGTGACTCAGGTTCGCAAAGCAGCCCGTGAATTGGGTAAAGAAAAAAACGCCGACTATCTGCTGGTGGATGGCCCTCCCGGTGTCGGTTGTCCGGTAATTTCCTCTATCGGCGGTGCGGACCTTTTGCTTGTGGTCACCGAGCCGACGCGTTCCGCCATCCATGATATGCAACGCGCATTGGATTTGGCCAAACATTTTAACATACCGGCAACGGTTTGCATCAATAAATATGATCTGAATAAAGAGATGACCGGCGAGATTGAATCTTATTGCGCCGACAGGAATTTACCCGTACTCGGCAAAATTGTTTTTGACAAAGAGTTTATCACCGCGCAAATACAAGGGAAAGCGGTCATCGAGCTGGATATCCCCGGGCTCAAAACATCTTTTCAGTTCTTGTTGAATAAGATTTTAGAAATTTTACCGGCTGAAGGAAAAGAGCCGCTCGATGGAACAAGAAAATGACTGATACTTTTTGTGAAAAAGTATTGCATGCCGCCAGGCTGCTTGGTATTAACACGCCGCTCACACTGGCCCAGATTAAAGAAAAATATCGTGAAATGCTGAAAAAATGGCATCCGGATAAATGCGGCCACGAGGTGGAAACCAGCAAGGAAATGACTGAAAAAATTATTAACGCTTATGAAATAATTACCGAATATCTCGAGATGTATAAATTTTCGTTTTCTGAAAAAGAGATCAAAAAAAATCTGCCTATAGATCGGCGTGAGTGGTGGGAGGAGATGTATGGCGAGGATCCCTTGTGGGGAAAGCATAAGTAATAGCACAAAAGGAGTTGAACATTTTTCAAAGTTTTTATAAAATTAGCAATCGGCAGCGATGATCGGAATACTATTCGCAAAGGTCAATTTGGAGGCGTCGTAGTACATGGATGCGCAGCAACTCATTAAACGAAAGCTGACGGCAATGCGACCAGCGCCGAAACGGCTGCTGGATATCGGCGCGGGTGATGGCGATTTTTTAAGGCGGCTTAAAACGTCCCTGGGCGTCGTTGCACTCGGCGTCGATCCTTACACCGCCTCTTCCCGGAACGGAAAATGGGACACACTTCGCATGGCTGCCGAAGAGATTGACTCGCTCAAGCAATGGTTCGACGTCGCATATAGTGTAAAATCTTTGCATCACTTTTCACAACCTGACCGTTTTTTTGATGTACTGCCGTCGGTTCTGGCTTGGGGCGGGTGCTTTTTGCTCGCCGACTGGCATTCCGGCGCGCACACCGGTGTTTCCGAGCGTTATTACACATTGCAGCAAGCCGTTGCAATGATCGAAAAATCCGGGCTGACCATCTTGAAAAAGGAACGCTTTGACGACATTTTTTTCATAGAGGCGATACCCGCGAGCTGGAAAATCGCCGTCGCCGTCAATGACGACGAAGAAACGATCTGCCCGAAAATGTTCGGTATGGCGCCAAAGCTGGCCGTTTACAGCTTTGCTCCTGCGAATGGATTTCACCTTCTGGAGATTCACGTCAATCCCTACCAAAAAACCAAACAGCATCAGAAAACATTCGACGTCTATGAACTTGTACATGATTGCCAGGCTCTGCTGTCCGCCCGCATTGGTAAACGCGCCATCGTCCGGTTGCAGGATTTGGGTGTGCGGCTGTACTTTGCCGAGGGCCGTGTTAAAGAGAATTTAGCCGTTTGCGGCTTTTCTATTTGAGGAAAACATTGCACAAAAAAAAGTCGGACGATTGGTTCTTTTGGATTTTCCTGGTGCTTTTTATTATCCTCACAACCATGGTCCGGCAAGATCTTTTGAATGTGCCTCTGGACGGGATGAGGGAGAATATGCCTGTGCCGGACAATCTATTTGTAAAAAAGATATTGGACACCGGGATTGGGAGTTTTACCCGAGCAGCCTAAAATTATCCGCAGACAGGCCATTTGTGCTCTGTAGAGAGCAGATACAACAGCGGCGTAAAAATTTATTTCAACCTACAGATTAATACGGGAACAAAGCGCAGATTTTTATCATTATCCAATCGATCGGGACATTGAGGTGGTAATTCGAGCTCTTTTAAACCAAAATAAATAGTCAGAAAAGTTACAGGCTTTTTTCCTTGCAACTTTATTATTAAATTGATATTATCCTTCAGGGCTTGGGGAATAAAAAATATCTATTGGTACTGAGGCAAAATAATGTAAAAACAGTTCTCGTGTTGTGAGGTAATTGAACGAAAAATGTATTCCAAAATAATTATTCGGAGGATGTCAAAATGAAAATCAAATATGCGGTTCTATTTGTACTTGTACTCTTGAGTTTTACCGGCTGAAGTAAACAAAAAGTTCCGGCTCCCAAAGTCGACCTGCACTCAGCCGTGGTTACGGGTGACATTGATGTCATACGTCAGCACATCAAGGCCGGTTCCGACTTGAATGTATTGGAACCCTCCCGCTCGTCAACCCCTCTTATTACAGCGGCAGCCATCGAACCGGGATTGTTATCTATACCCCAATTATCCCAATCCCTTTAATCCCAAAACAACTATCCGTTTTGATCTCGATCGTGCAGAATCCGTTCACCTGGATATTTATAATCTGCGCGGAGAACGGATAAAAAACGTTACATCAGGTGTTATAAAATCCGGCTCCCATTCCGTTGTGTGGGATGGAACAAATGATCTGGGCTTTCCCGTGAGTTCCGGTGTATACCTGTACCGGCTGACAGCCGGAAATCGGATCGAGTTGAAAAAGATGGTGCTGGTGCGGTAGATGTATGACGTATAAAATACTTTCGAACAGCCTTATTTTAAATCACCGCACGACCCTTGCACTGCCGCCTTGGACAATTTTCTCCACTTCCGCCAGCCGCGCCATAGTCGTGTCGCCCGGAGTAGTCATAGCCAGGGCACCGTGGGCGGCGCCGTACTCTACGGCCTGCTGCGGATCCCCCAATACCATCATACCGTAAATAAATCCCGAGGCAAAACTGTCTCCTCCGCCGACCCGGTCGAGGATTTCAAGTGCGGGATAGGGCCGGGATTGGTAAAAATCGCCGTCAACCCAGCACACGGCACCCCAATCGTTCACTGTGGCGGTTTTTACGCCGCGCAGTGTGGTGGCTGTGGCCTTAAAATTGGGGTATGCTTGCACCACCTTTTCGATCATATGCTTAAAACTCGATACATCCAGTTTGGAGAGGTTCTTATCCACACCTTCCACCTCAAAGCCAAGACAGGCGGTAAAATCCTCCTCGTTGCCGATCATCACATCCACAAACGGAGCGATCTCCTTATTGACCTGTTGTGCTTTCTGCTGGCCGCCGATCGCTTTCCACAATGAGGGACGGTAATTGAGATCGTAGGAAATTTTTGTGCCGTGTTTTTTTGCCGCGGCCATTGCCTCGAAAATAACGCCGGGAGTGGATTCCGACAACGCGGCGAAAATGCCGCCGGTATGGAACCATCGTACCCCCAATTCACCAAATATCTTCTCCCAGTCGATATCACCTTTTTTAAGCTGCGATGCAGCGGTGTGCCCGCGGTCCGAGCATCCCAGGGCGCCACGGATGCCGAATCCCCGCTCGGTAAAGTTTAAACCGTTCCTCACAGTACGGCCGATGCCGTCATAAGGTACCCACTTGATCAATGAAACATCCACACCGCCCTGCAGGATAAAATCCTCTACCAGGCGGCCGACAGGATTGTCGGCAAACGCGGTGACGACTCCTGCCCGCAGTCCAAAACACCGGCACAAGCCCCGGGCCACATTATATTCACCTCCGCCCTCCCAAACGCTGAAATTCCTTGTGGTATGGATTCGGCCTTCACCGGGATCAAAACGGAGCATGATTTCACCCAGGGAAAGGATATCGTATTTACACTCTTTATCTGATTTTTTTTTGATCGACATACATATCTCCTCAAGTTCAGTTTATTTCTTTTACTAAATAATCATTATTTTAACAACTCCTCAATTACAAGCAAGGCTGACCTCACCTTTATCCAAATTAAAGATAAAAATATTTCTACTATTTCAAAAATAAAATATTTGTTCATTTATTAAAATAGTTTGGACACAAGCGGAAATTCAATACAAAAACCAGATCCGATCCGCGGCTCATTTCAACACAATCATTTTTTTACTAAAAAACTTTCCACCTGCCTGCATGGTACAGATGTAAACGCCTGTGGAAACCGCTCTCCCGTTTTTACCGCTTCCGTCCCACACAACTCGATGTGTGCCTGCTTCCTGGTCCCCGTGTACGAGCGATTGCACCAATCGGCCCGTAATATCAAATATTTGCAGGACCACAGGACCTGCGGCCGACACACTATATGAGATTTCGGTCTGATTGTTGAATGGATTAGGTAAATTCTGATAAAGGCGGTACTGTACCGGAGCATTGATATTTTCCGAAACGAGTGTAGGAAAATGTACGGTGCAAGCCGCCACGTCCGCCTCGACAATCCCCTCATTCCAACGCAGTTCACTCAGTGAAATTTTGGTGTGGACACCGTAAAAATTTTCCCGTATTTGAAAAACAAGCGTGGCAAAATCACCACTCGCCGTTCCCGGAAAGCCCCTTGCCCCGGCGAAACGGATATTACCGTTTAAAGTGTTGGTTTCGACCATTGAGTCTTTTATTATTTCCGCCCAAATGATCTGTTTGAATTCCGTTGCAGCCGGATCGTACTCGATTGTACCCTCAAAAGATTGAATATTATCTCCCTTGCTCAAGGTAATTGGTATCTCAAACGGCTCTCCTCTTTGTATTTCCCGGTTTTCCATGGTCAATTGACCCGTTGCATTATATTGTCCGGTTTGCGGCCGGAAGGGCAAAGAGTCGATTTCTCCGACGCCGTACTTTAAAATCAGTGTTGCATCCAGCGCGGAAACCGTGCTGTCCAGACTGACATCTGCATTTACAATTTGTTCCGGAACCAGAGTATCTAGTCCCACCAGAGACTTTAAAATCATCGAAGCATCGTAAGCCTGGATAATTCCGTTCAAGTCAACATCCCCTATTAATGAACGGATGTCCACACCTCCTGAAGCGAATCGAAACGGAACCTCACCGGTATTAAACACCGCATAATCAAGTAGAAGTGGAACGAATCCTTTAATGCCCTCAGGTACCGAAAATTTTAAAAACACCAGCTCTCCGTCGCTACAGATTTCATGCGATCCCGCCATCCAGATTTTAATGGTTCCCTCTATTTCATTGGCCTCACAGGACCAGCCGTATTCGCCTGCAAGCGAAGAGTCGATTTCCACTTCCAGAAAATCGAGTTTGCCATTGGATCCGGATATCTGCAACTGTATGGAGTTTATCGGGCATTCTTTATAAAAATGAATAAGGATGGGGATAAGTATATTAGTTTGAGGGCTGGAAACCCATCGATAATAAGGAAATGTTTTCTCTAAAATTCGGATATAAATAGAAGGTTGTGCTCCTCCCAGGCCTCCATCCGAGTTTATTCTTTGAGAAAAGATATCCTGGTTACACTCTAAAGCGGCAAGTGTTCCCATATCCCCATCGCTAATGACACTGATTTCATTTGAACCGGTAGAAATAGAAACACCATCGTTTCTCCAAAGCTTTTTACCATCTGCGTCCAAACATTGTGCTTTCAATCCCATACTATATCCCCATATTATGTGCTGGAAAATAGCCACAGCACTTTGATCGGATAATATATTTATTGCTTTTGCATTGTAATAATCAGCGTCACTAAAACGCACGGACGGCATGACTTCTGAACACCACATGTTGCCATCGAGAGGGTGTGATTTTATTAAAACACAATGTTTCCATTTTTCTACTGGTGATACAAAGCTATAAAAATAGCCGGTCTTGTCACATGTCATTTTTAAGTCAAAACCACTATATTCAGAAAAGTATGCAACATTTTTAAAAAGAATTTGCCCCAGTGAATTAACACGACCGGTCATCACACCACATGGCAGACAATCCTCTTCCCAACCGACAGACACACCGTTTACATCACCTTTCAATAAATAATACTGGACCGGAGAACACTCAAAATGTGACAGCAGATTAAAATTGTTTAATGTCCAGACTTGATTACCATTTCGGTCCACTTTTTGAAGCATAAGCCAGGAGTAGCCGTCGGTTAGATCCAGCTCGAACCATCCAACATAAGCGCCTCCGGCGCCGTCATCGACAATTCGGGGAAAAGATAAAAGTGAATATCGAGGATTGATTCTCAGGTCATTTTCCCATTGGGCCTTTCCATCCAAATCTATTTTTTGATAATATAATTCTCCACTTGTTATGTTCCGTCCATCCACCCAGACCACGACAAAGGTATTCAATCCCGCGTAAGCGATTTTGGGTTCACTCTGTTTTCCCTGTGCAACGGCGATGACACCTCCATTTGGATTCCAAAGCAGATGACCATCGCCGTCAATGCGCTGGCCGTATATATCACCGGCGATTCCGTTTCTTGTGTCATGCCAAACCACAACCACGCCGTTGTTATTATCGCTTACCGCTGAAAACGACAGCTGCTGGCCGTTCATCTTGATCACCGAAATACCGTTAAAAGTCCAGAGGGGATTTCCGTCTCTGTTCAGCCGTTGTGCATAGATGTCCCTGTCACCGTTTCTTTCGTCATACCAGAGAATAATCATACCCCCCTTACCGTCCGTGATAGCTTGAGGTAAATACTGAGCAAGCGGGTGGACGCAGACAGGTGTATTGATATTTGGATCTGTCGACCAGTCAGAATAAAGTGTATCGACTTGAAATAGTAGAAATATGTTCACGGTGCATCCGACCAGAATACGGAGCCGCTTGAAACAAAAAAGATATAAAACCGACCCGAAGTAACGCATAATAGTCTCCTTTCATAATTCAGTTTCGTTCATACTGCATTGTATGCATGCCGTTCCAGTCCGGTTTTAATTTTCGATCTTGTCGATGCGAGAGGATTTTTTTCAGGCCCGTACTTGAATAAAAATATAAACATTTGAATACTTGAGTATATATTAATATAATAAGAAATTGAAAGAAAAACAAAGTCCATTATAAAAATCTTCTTGATTTTAATATCCCCATTTCCGTTATTATATCATAATTTTAACGGAATATTTGTAGGGGTTAAAATCCTTATTCCAACCTATCTGGAGAAACAGCAATGAAAATGCACAAAATTTTGCTTTGTTTTATGCTACCGCTTCTGGTGGTCTGTCAAACAACGCCCTCCATTACCATTTATCACCCGATGACGCCCACACCACTCGAAAAACTGGCAGTCCGTGAGGTACGGCGGTATATTTACCTGCGCACCGGACAAGTGCTTCCCATTCAGCCGATGGAAAAAATTAAGAAAAAAAACACCTCGGGAATCGTTATCGCACAACAGAACAGCAACCTGCTCCAAAGCTATCAAATGAATCTTGGCCTTGAAGAGCAAGAATATAAAATAAAAACCGTGAATCGGGCCAAAACGAAGGATATTATCATTACAGGTGGCAATCCCACCGGTGTTTTATACGGCGCCTACAAGTTTGCCGAATTTTTGGGTGCGCGCTTTTATCTCCATGGTGATGTTGTTCCGGATGAAAATATCCCACTGGAATTATGGAATTTGGACGATAACGGCCAGCCCCTGTTTAAATTACGCGGTATTTTACCGTTCCACGATTTCCCTGAAGGTCCGGATTGGTGGGACATAGATGATTATAAAGCAATTATCGCCCAACTACCCAAATTGGGCATGAACTTTTTCGGGCTCCATACATATCCGGAAGGCAGTATCGGGCCGGAGCCTCTGACATGGATCGGATTCGAGGCGGATCTGAATGTTGACGGAACAGTAAAATCGGCCTACCCGGCCCGCCACTTTACTACTCAAACCGACCAATGGGGCTATACACCAAAAGCCACGAGTGATTATGAATTTGGGGCATCCTTGTTGTTCGAGCGCGATGATTACGGCGCCGAATACATGCAAGGCGTCAATCCATGGGGGGAATCGACACCGGAGGTGCAGGCGAAACTATTCAACGATATGGGCGAGATGCTTGACGATGTTTTTACACTGGCCAGGGAGCTGGATATTCGCACCTGCATTGGAACGGAAACACCTCTGACCATCCCTTCAGCCATCCTGAATGTTCTGGAAGAAATAGGAGTCGATCCCAAAGATCCCCAGGTCGTTCCCGAACTTTACAAGGGGATATTTGAGCGCATCAAACGAACCCATCCACTGGATTATTACTGGTTTTGGACGCCGGAATATTGGACGTGGGATGAGGACAGTGTGGATGCCGCAACCATTCAAGCTACTGAAGATGATATATTTACTGCCTACCGGGCCGCTCAGGAAGTGCAGGTATCGTTTACATTGGCCACCTGCGGTTGGGTGCTGGGACCACCGGGGGGCCGGGCGCGGTTCGACCAAGTCCTGCCCAAGGACATGCCTTTCAGCTGCATCAATCGAGAGGTCGGATTTTCTCCCGTTGATACCGATTTCGAAAACATGCATTTGCGTCCCAAATGGGCGATCCCCTGGTTGGAAGACGATCCTGCGATGATATCACCGCAGCTTTGGGTCGGACGTGTACGGCGTGATGCAGTGGACGCTCTTAAATACGGCTGTAACGGCCTGTTTGGTATTCACTGGCGTACCCGGAATATAGGACCCTCCGTCGCTGCTTTGGCACATGCAGCGTGGGGATTCGAACCATGGATTCATACCCAGAGGAACGACCGCGATTATTCACCGGATGATTTTTACCTGGATTGGGCAAAAAGCCAGTTTGGGCCCAATGTGGCCGAAAAAGCAGCCGAAATATTTGTTCGCCTGGATGGCGGACCCTACATGACCAATCAAAATGAAAAAAAGGCCAACTTGCCGCGTACCTCAAAATGGAATAGCGGACCGGGTGCGATTTTACCACAGGATAAATCCATTGCAGAAATCAATCAAGAATTTGATTTTATCAAGGATTTTGAAGAACTCGGCGGGCAAATTATTACCCCTGGCTACCGGGCACGATATGAATACTGGCTTCAAACCTTTAAATTCGCCAGGGCAACGGCACGTGTCGGCTCTATCATCCAAGCACTTGACAAGGTCGTCGTAAATATCGAAACTGAAAAAAATCCCGAATCCCGAGCAAAAATTGCCAGGGAAAAGGCGCTGCCGCTGCGCCGGGACCTGGACGTCCGTTGGCAGGATATGGAACAAATCCTGTTGGCCACAGTCAGCACACCGGGTGAGTTGGGCACGATTGCCAATCTGGAACAGCATTCCGATGCCAATCTGAATTTACGCCGAAAACATGATGATTTGTTAATGGAAATTGTCGGTGAACCGCTCGCGACTTCCGCATCAAAGGAATACAAAGGCGATCTGCGAATAATCGTCCCGACAAAAGGCACACTTTTAGAAAAAGAATCGGATTTCAACCTCAAGGTTATCTGCCTCTCAGAAAATCCCATTTTATCCGCATCCCTTTTTTGGAAAATCCTAGGCACGAAAAATTTCACTCAAGTGCCATTAACCCACGTAGCCAGAGGTGTCTACACCGTGGAAATTTCCGCACAGGAGATCAATAGAATGGATTTTGAATATTACGTTTTTGTCGAAAATGATTCAGAAACAACAGTTTTTCCACCGACTGCGCCTGATATAAATCACACTGTGGTCATTTTTGAATAAGGAACGTTATGCTCGACGGCTTGAGCGTCATTGCAGTTGTTGAAACGGCATATTACAAGGCAGAAAAAGAATTTAACCTTTGTGAAGCGGAAAGGTGTTTGCAAAATATACGGTTCGCTGAAACAGGCGAAACGGACAAAATGGATTTATAAAATAATCCCCATAAAATTTCAACCTGAGGGTAAACGTTATGAAAGCGACAAAAAACGCCATAATGATTTTTTTATATCTTTTTTTCTCTATTCTGATTGCAGGAGACCAATTAATTGAGGAAAAGACGCACGTTATCGATGAAAAAACTTTACCCATATCAAATCCGATCACTCTGACCATACTTTACGATAATTACATATTTTTGGAAAACACCCGTGCGGATTGGGGCTTCTCCTGTCTGGTGGAGGGAACTGAAAAAACCATTCTTTTCGATACCGGCACCAAGCCGGAAATATTGTGGCATAATATCAATTTATTAAAAAAAGATATGAAAAATATCGACATCATCGTACTGTCTCACGATCACCTCGATCACACCGGTGGCCTTTGGTCGGTTCTGGAGAAAAATTCCCATGTGACCGTATTTATCCCTGCTGTTTTTCCGCAGGAATTTTTTGACAAGGTAAAAAAAACCGGTGCACAGGTGGTCAAGGTCACGGACTCTGTAAATATATGTAACGGCGTATATACAACGGGCCAAATGGGGACCGACATCCCCGAACAGGGATTGATTCTTTATACTCTGAAAGGAGTGGTCCTCATCACCGGTTGTTCACATCCGGGCATTGTCCGGATGCTCGAACACACCAAAGAAATCACCCAAAAGGATATTTACCTTTCTCTGGGAGGATATCACCTGATGCGCCACTCCGACGAGCAAGTTGAAAAAATCATAAAAAAATTTCAGAACATGGGTGTCTTTAATTGCGGTGCGACCCATTGTACCGGCGATCGCGTGATCGATATGTTCAAAAAAGCCTACGGAGATCATTACGTCGAAATGGGAGCAGGCAGAGTTATTCAAATCAATTAAAATACAACCTATTCCCCTGAAACCGGACAATCTTTTCACATAAATTCGAACCGGAGGACCATTCAACACAGCGGTCGGATATCATGCAATCCGTTCAGGTCGCCCGATTCAGCTTTCGAGGAACAAGTA
>JAFGEC010000058.1 GCA_016931775.1 Candidatus Zhuqueibacterota bacterium
TCTTTTTGTCCTTTTATTGATTTCGGCGACGCTTTCGTATTCCGCCGCCGGGATATCTACGGTTAAACACAACAATCACTATTTCGTCACCGGCGAAATTATCGTAAAATATGCCGCATCTGCCGGAAACGTCGAATCCGGTGGTGTACCGGAGCGCCTGGAGCATAAATATCCGGTTCTGTCTGTTGAGCCGGTTTTCCGATCCGTTAAGCGGATCAGCGGAAAAGACGCCGCAGCGTCTCTGTCACGGATTTACACGTTTAAGGTTCCCCAGGGAACCGACATCGTGCGGCTGTGCGAAAAAATGTCGGCCGATCCCCTGATCGAGTATGCGGAACCCAATTATATATTCGTAGCGAACGCCGAGCCCAATGATTCAATGTATTTCCGACAGACTCACCTGCCCCAGATTAAAAGTCCTGAAGCCTGGGATGTTGTAAAAGGCAGCGCCGATGTGATTATTGGAGTTGTGGGCACAGGTGTGGATTGGAACCACCCGGACCTGGCCGCTGCCATCTGGCAAAATGAGGACGAGGTGCTGGACGGCACCGATACGGACGGCAACGGTTATATCGATGATATTCGCGGCTGGGATTTTGTCGACGGTGCGGGCGACAATATGGCTCTAGGGGAAGATGGCCAAATCGCGGACAACGATCCCATGGATTTTGACGGACATGAAACCCACTGTGCGGGCCTTGCTGCGGCGGTGACCAATAATGAAATCGGTGTGGCCGGTTCGTCATGGGGATGCACGATTATGCCGGTACGGGCAGGTTATGCCACAAAAGATGGACGGGGCAGTTCAGTGGGATCTGCTCTGTCACAGGGTATTGTGTATGCCGCAGAAAATGGTGCGGACATTATAAATTTTAGCTGGTCGAGTGGAGGCCAAACCATTGTTGAGGCCGCCCGGTTTGCATTTGAAAACGGCGCACTGGTGGTGAATTCTGCAGGTAACGGGGATAATAATCCGGATGCAGATCCGCTATATCCGGGTTCTCTAGGTGTTCTTCCCTATGTTCTAACCGTTGCATCTGTCACGGATCAGGACAAAAAAGCCAGTTATTCTTCGTATGGATCATGGGTAACCGTCAGCGCACCAGGCGGAGATCCCTCATCCGGGCGCCCCGCCTTGCTGTCGACTTATTTTGATGACATCTATACCTTGCTGCAAGGTACCTCAATGGCCGCGCCCGTTGCCGCCGGTGTCGCCGGCCTCATCCGCTCCCAGCATCCGGAATGGAGTATCGGCCAGGTGCTGTTTCAAATCACCGAGACCACGGATGAAATATACGATCTGAATCCCGGATACATCGGTATGCTGGGCACGGGACGTATCAACGCCTACCGTGCCGTGACGGAAACTGTGATCCCGGCTCCCGATATTCAATTTGTCCGGATCGTTGTTGACGACACATTAAGCGGGAATGCCAGCGGGCTGCTGGATATCGGTGAAACCGCCAATCTGGTTGTGTTTTTGGAAAACAACTGGGGCGACGCGGAAAATCTGGTGGCCACCCTGGAAATCGACGATCCCGAAGTGGGCATTATCAACGGGATCACCAATTTCGGCACCTTTTACGGTCTCACCAATCTGCCTGCCAGCCGGCGGTCCAATAAAGACCAGCCCTTTATCGTGTCCGTGGATGGAAATACCGTGCCCCACCGTATCAACGCCACTTTAAATCTGCAGGCCGACGGCGGTTTTCAGTGGAGCTTTAACGTCAGTTTTGCCATCGATCCGAAAATACTGGTTATCGATGATGACGGCGAATACGGCATAGGCGGCGGAGTTGATGTGGTTTCCCATTACGTCGAAACACTGGAGGGCATCGACGTATCGTTTGATCTGTGGGACACACAGCGTCAGGGGTACCAGTACGCCTCCATTCTGAAAAAATACGATACGGTGATCTGGTTCTCCGAAAAAAATGCACCCACCCTGGACCGGAACGACCGTTACAATATCAAACAATTTCTGGAAAAATATAACGGCAACCTGCTGATTTACGGTCAGGATATCGGACTCGACATGTGCGATGCCGCCGTGGACAGCAATCAGTTCTTTTTCAGTGAGGGTGAATCAAAAGAATGGTACGAGGAATATCTCGGCGCCCGTTATCTGGCGGATAATTCATTTAACTACCGCATTATTCCCACCGACGGTGATCCCATCGGCAAGGGCATCTCTTTTCATTTTGTCCAGCCGGATAGAGATCCGGGCCAGCAAACGCCCTCTCTCATCGATACCCTGAACGGCAGCAAGGCCTGCCTGCAATATGCAGACGGTTCGCCGGCGGCTGTCCGGTACGTCAAGCAGACAGAAAACGGTCAATTCAAGACGGTTTACAATGCATTCGGCGGTATCGAAGCGATACGTCTGCCTGACATGCGGTACAAACTTTTAACGCAAACGCTGAACTGGCTGAATGATGTGGATGTTTCACACGAACCGTTGAAGGACATTGCAACCGCCCAGGAACGAGTGGTCGGTGCGAAAATCGAATTACAGTCGGATACATTATCCGTCGAACGGGCGGACCTGGTGTACACGGTAAACGGTGAATATCCCGCACAGGTTGTTGCCATGATCCCTGATTTTGAAAATGAAAATGTCTACACCGCAACTCTTCCGTCGATCGAGTCCGGTACCGTGGACTATAAAATTCTGGTCAAAACCAGTGCGGGATACTATGCTCCGCGGTTACCTTATTCTTTTAAAATCGGCATAGATACGGAGGCGCCGGCAATAACCATGATTCAAAATTTAAAAAGTACGCTGAACAAGACCCGGCCCATGCCGGTACTGGCGAGAATTACAGATAATACCGGGATTGACGATTCGAATGTTTACCTGCATTTTTGGACCAGTGAAACCAAAAGAGACAGCGTTTTACTGATCCCCGGTGCGGTGCCGGGTGAGTACGGCGGGGAAATCAGCGGAAATTTTTTGTACGGCGACAAATTGTGCTATTATCTTTCGGCATTGGATGCCGTTTCGCCTGCCAATCTCGGCACCACCGATGTGGACACGGTACAAATCGGCTTGGAAGATTTTGAAAATGGTCTTGAGGATTGGATCTCGGACAGCCTGGGAACCTGGGGCCTGGAAAAGACCGATCCTTATGCCGGATATTTCCGGCTGGCCGACAGTCCGAACGGCATACCGAAAAGCGGTACGGTAACGACGCTGACCTTGAAAGCGCCGTTAGACCTGTCGGGTACGGAAGATGCCGTATTATCCTTCTGGACCATATATGCGTTGAGGTTCGGCAAGGATAGGGGTTATGTGGAAATCAGCAACGACAACGGTGAATCGTGGATTGAGCTGGCACGTGTCGCCGGCAAAAAGACGGATTGGGGTAAAGTGGATGTTCCGTTGACCGAATATGTTGGTGCCGGATATGAAAATGTGCTCCTCCGGCTGCGGCTGGAAACCCAAACCGGCGAAATAACCGATCAGTTTAACGGCTGGTTTGTGGATGACATTGTGCTTGAGGAGATAATCGAATCTTATACAATCTCGGATGATGAAAAAACGCCGGATTCTTTTTCCCTGATGCAGAATTATCCCAATCCGTTTAATCCGGTGACCACTATTTTTTATCAAGTGCCGCAAACGGTTGATGTAAAAATCGATATTTTCAATACGCTCGGCCAGGTGATACGAACCCTGGTTCAGCGCAAACAGGCTGCCGGCCGCTATCAAATCGTTTGGGATAGCCGGGATGATTCCGGCCGTTTGGTGGCTTCGGGCCTTTATTTTTACAGGTTAAAAGCCGGCGAATTCGAACAGGCGCGTAAATTATTGTTGTTAAAATAACCGGTTGATGGAGTAGATAGCATATGCGGTATTCTTCTGCACTTTTAATTCTTTTGCTTGCCGGATCGGTCGTCCTTGGCGGAGATATTCAGATAGATAAAATCCGGGAGGCGATTAAAAAAAATAACGCCTCCTGGACGGCCGGCGAGACCAGCCGGACTCAATTTACACGGGAGCAGCGGTTAAACTCTTACGGATTGTTAGAGGGAGAGAGTGCCGGCAACCGGAAGCTGTTTAAACTGACGCCTTTACAAAATCTTCCCGCCCGGTTTTCCTGGCGGGATAACAATGGTGACTATATCACCAGCGTCAAGAACCAGGGGATGTGCGGTGCCTGTTCGTATTTTTCCACCTGCGCCGCGGTGGAATCATGGATGCGCATAAAAACCGGTAATCCCCGTCTGGAAATCGATCTTTCGGAACAGTATGTTCTTTCCTGTGGAAATGTGGGCAGTTGTGACGGGGCGTTTATCCAAAATGTCCACCGTTATATCCGGGATTTTGGTGTTCCCAATGAGGAATGTCTGAAATACAGACAAAATGACGGCGTGGCGTGTAGTGAACGTTGTTCTGACTATAAGGAACAATTGGTCACAATCGGTGATTATTTTGAACCGACCTACCGCCAGGCCACGGTTGAGGATATTAAAAACGCCATTTACAGGAAACCCGTTGTGGCGGGTATGGACGTCTATACCGATTTTAACGGCTATACCGGCGGTGTCTATGAGTATGTTGAGGGCGAGTATGAAGGCGGGCACGCCGTGCTTGTATACGGTTGGGATGATTCGCTCAAAGCCTGGCTGGCCAAGAACAGCTGGGGAGAAAGCTGGGGGGAAGAAGGCCACTTTAAAATAAAATGGGGCGAGTCTTCAATCGGCAATCCCGTGGTTATGATATGGGACGAACCCGACGGCAGCCGCGCTATATCAGCTTCACCCATGTCTTTCGACGTGTCCCTGTCGCCGGGAGAAAGTATTTCACGGTATTTAAAAATATCAAACGCCGGCACAGGAAAACTGGAATATGATGTACAGATCATTTCGGATGTCATGATCGCCTCGGGATTCGACACACTGGCTTCAAACTGGATCAGTATGCCGTTTAGTACGGGGACGCTGGCCGGTGAAAAAGATATTTTGCTGCCGGTTTATATCAACGCTCATCGGTACGCCACAGGACGGTATGAGGGAACCATAAATATCGTCAACAATACCAATTCGGGCAGCTCCTTTTCCATCCCGGTGCGCCTGAACGTCCGGTCGTCCGATCAGGATGTGGCAATGTCTGAAGTGAGGCAGCCGGCATATTATTGGCCGTTGTTTATGAGTTTTGAACCCACTGTAAAAGTCAAAAATCAGGGGCTTTATGACGCTTCGCCTTTTTCCGCGCGATGCCAGGTGCTGGACAGCAGTGGAGTGGTTTTATATGACCGGATTCAGAATGTTGAAACGATGCAGGATTCTGAGGTTATAGCATTTGAAAATTTTTCCCTTAACAGGCCCGGTGAATACAAGATCATTTTCTCCCGTGAAGGAACCGACGGTAATCCGGACAATGATATTTTGGAAATGTGGTTTTCGGCAGGCCATCTGGTAGACGATTTCGAAACGCCGACCGGTTTTTGGGACTATGGCCGGACATGGGGGCGGACGGAAGAATTTGGCGGTGGCTATGAAAGCCGGATGAATCTGCATGTGAACGCCGGTGAAAAATATGCTGATAATATGGATGCCGTACTCGCGTTGGTGAATGGTTTTGATTTCAGCGGCTACGATACCGTATCGGTCCGGTATTGGTTGCGATATTTTATACAAAGAAACGGAGATTATCTGCTGTTTCAGGCCAGTTGTGACGGGCAACAATGGACGACTCTGGACTCACTGACCGGTCCTAAACTCAACTGGCATGAAAAAGACATCTCGCTTTCCGGATTTACCGGTTGTCGGCAAACCCGGCTCAGATTCAGGTTTGTTTCCGACGATCAATCCAACGGTATCGGACCGATGATAGATAATTTTCGTATATACGCTGGTAAAAAGGAAAACGTGACAGTGGTTGAACGGGCTAAAAACGCGGGGGGATTTCAACTACTGCAAAACTACCCCAATCCCTTTAATCCGACGACCACAATACGCTACCTTGTGCCAAGTCCGGCGTTTGTACGCATCAGGATATTAAACCTGAATGGGCAAATTGTGGGCGAAGTGGCGGAGGGCGAGCATGCTGCCGGAGATTATTCGGTATTTTGGGACGCAGGCCATCTGCCGTCAGGTGTCTATTTTTGTCAATTGGAGATTTTTTTTCAATCCGTCAGATATAACGATGTAAAAAAAATGGTTGTCATTAAGTAAAAGTTTTACAAGGACCTTACAAACCGGGTACAAGTGAAAAATGCATGTGCGAGTCAAACAAATTATCCCTTTGAATTTGTTTTTATACTGTGTTTTATTCGCCAATTGGGAAAGCAGTAACGAAATACTTTATATTTTTCCCCCTCCGGATGCCTTGTATGTTTCAAAGCAGACCTCGGTAATCTTAAAATTTGCCCACCCGGTCGAAAATCCTGAAACAGTAAAGTTGACTTGTGAGGGTGAGGCAAGTGGTTTTCATGCCGGTGATGTCCTGTTTTCCGATGATAAAAAAACGATGATATTCAAGTCGTACGCAGAGTTTACCGCCGGAGAAAGTGTCCGGGTCACTCTGGAATACGATCGGGAATACTCATTTTCCTTTTTCATCGCCGCCTCACCCGTCCGTTTGGAGAATTTTTACGGACATCAATTACCGAATAAATGGGCATTGTATGGTTCAGATACCTCCATTCCCGTCGACGGGATGCAGACGATGGGCGATGTTGTTGTACCCAGTGATTTTCCTCAAATAATCACCCGGCAAAAGGGTTTCACCGCGCGCGGTCGCATTTTTTTTGCTTCCACCTATACGGATCTCGGTAATTATTTGATTATTTGTGAAAACGACGGTACGCCTTATTTTTACCGGCGGTATGAAAGGAATGAACTGGGCAGCGCCGATTTTAAGGTACAACCGACAGGAGATTTAAGTGCGTTTTTATTTAAATACGAACATTTTATTGTCCTCGATAAACAATTTAATGAAACGGCGACCTATAAATGCAGCCATGGCTATCAAACGGATTTTCATGATTTTTACCTGCTGCCGAACGGCCAAGCACTTTTGCTTGCTGTCGACCCGCAAACAATGGATTTAAATAAAGTCATTCCCGGCGGCCGAACCGATGCAACCGTTTTGGGACACCATATTCAGCTGGTCGATCAAGACGGAAACGTCTTTTTTGAATGGCGCAGTTGGGACCATTTTAACATTGCCGATGCCAAATTTGAAGATCTTACCCAGGACCTGGTTGATTACGTTCATATCAACTCGATCGCGGTAGACTATGACGGCCATTATATTATTTCCAGCCGTCATCTTTCCGAGGTTTCAAAAATCAATAAAGACACAGGAGAGTTTATCTGGCGCCTGGGCGGTGTGAACAACCAGTTTACCATGCTCAACGATCCATACGAATTGTCTTATCAGCATTATGCCATGCCTGTACCGGATAAGCCCGATTATTATACTATTTTTGATAACGGTAACTATCGCCGGCCCGGTTTTACGAGAGCGGTTGAGTACATGCTTGATCCGGAGAAAAAAACAGCGAAAAAAGTGTGGGAATGCAGTGATTTTACCGACCGGATTTGTCAGAGTATGGGATGTGTACAGCGGCTGCATAACGATAATTCCTTTCTTGACTTTTCGCCTATCCCGCCCCTGCGAGCCTGCGAAGTGACCTATGAAGGTGATGTGGTTTTCGATATGGAGGTCGCAGGCACAACGAGTTACCGTACCAGACGTTATGAATGGGAGGGTAAACTTGAAGCACCTTATTTGATCGCCGAGGCACATCAAACCAAGGTGCTGCTTATTTATAACAAGTTTGGCGATGAAGATGTGGTAAAATATGTTATCTATGCAGGTACAAATCCGGATTCGCTGCAAAAAATTGCCACCCGGGTCGAGCATTATTATGCTCTGTCGGATTTGCGGAATAAAACGGAATACTATTTCAAGGTTCAAGCCATCGATGCCGGCGGCCAAATCAGTCCTTTTTCCAATACCGGCTGTATTACGACAAATTTTGTAAATCCCGGTTCCAACATGATCCGGAATGGTGATTTTTCCGGCGGTACCGAGGAGTGGAATTTAAATGTTGTGAGTGGAGGGATTGCAACCGGAAGCATCGACGCATTCGGACAATATAAAATACGTATTTATAACGGCGGGACGCAAAAAACGGCCGTGCAGCTGTTCCAGGAGGGAATCGAATTGCTGTATGGGAAAACTTACCGGTTCGAATTTGATGCATTTGCTTCCTTCGAACGTACTATCGAAGCAAAAATCGAAATGATACATTATCCTTATACAAATTATGGGCGAATCGGCACAACACTTTTAAAAACCGGGAAACAGCGATATGTTTACGAACTTGATATGAAAAAGCCCTCCGATTACAATGCACGGGTTGTATTCAATTGTGGACTGGAAGGTCCCGATGTCTACATAGATAACATTGTCGTTCGGCAGACTTTATCCGATTTTGTCACTTCTTTTACGCAGGCTGTAAATAATTTTTCTCTGGATCAAAATTTTCCGAATCCCTTTAATGCCGTATCAAAAATCAATTATCGAATTCCCGCAACCGGCTTTGTAAAGCTAATAGTATTCGATACTTTGGGGCGGGAAGTTATAACACTTGTGAGTGAAAATCAAGATGCCGGTTTTCACAGTGTGGTCTTTAATGCCGCTGATATTCCTTCAGGCGTCTATTTTTATCGTCTTGTAACTTTAAATTTTAATCAGGTGCGTAAAATGGTCTGTATTAAATAAGGAACGGTTGCATAAAATCATTTGAAACATGATGGATAAATAAACGTTTATAGTAATAACGAAAATACGAGGTAAATTTTGAAAAAACTCGTCATTGCACTGTTGTTTGTGAGTCGGATTCTGGCGGCCGATTTTTCCAAACTGGATCCGCAGCTCGGATTGTTGCTCAAGTATCCCGAACGGGTAAAATATTTGGCACCTTCCAATGGTCTGTCGAAAATTGCCGGTGAAAAAGCAATCGACGTTATCGTGACCTTTAGTGGTGATAAATGGGGATTGCGTGAAGCCGGATACAAGGTTTACTGCAGTATCGGGGATATTGCAGTGGTTTCCGTTCCTGTCAAACGTTTAGCCGAACTTTCCGAGCAGCCGAATGTCCGATTTGTCGAAGCAGCGACGGTTTCCAAACCTCAATTGAACGAGAGCGTGCCGCTTACAGGTGCAATCAAAGTTCGAGAGCAGATGGGGTATAAAGGCAAAGGCGTTATCATCGGCATTATCGATTCCGGTATTGATTGGAAACACCGTGACTTTATCGATGGGGACGGAAGGACCCGGATCAAGTATATACTCGATCTCAGTGAAACCGGTCATTATATGGGCGGAGATTTATACACCGAAGAGGATATCAACGATGCCCTTGCCGGCCTGTCCGTGGTCAGTCAATATGATTATTCCGGACATGGAACCCATGTGGCCGGTATCGCGGCCGGTGACGGCAGTGATGGTGCAGGATATGGTGAGTTTACCGGTATGGCGCCGGAGGCCACGCTAGTTGTTGTAAAGGCGACGATCAATGCTTTGAGCAATGAGTTCCTCAGCACCAATCAAATCAAAGGTATGGCATTTATCGACAGTGTGGCAGCCGTGCTGGGTATGCCTTACGTGATGAATATGAGTTTTGGTGGACAGGGTGGTGCTCACGACGGTACCTCTCCCACTGAAAGAGCTATCGATAAACTTGTCGGGTTGGGAATTCCCGGCAAGGCCATTGTTACAGTGGCCGGCAACGATGGCGAGGAAAATAATCATGCCCAGGCATATAAGAACCAAAAATCGGTCAATTTTGTCATCGATGCTTATGAACTTAATTACTCAGCCAACGATGATATGGTAATTTTTGATATCTGGTACAGCGGATTGAGTCAAACCAGTGTGACGATTATCTCTCCGTCGGGACAAGAACACGGGCCGGTTCAATCCGGTGAGGTCTATAAGAAGAATTCAGCGGAAGGTTTGGTTTATGCCTGGAACGGATATTACGAAGAATCGATGGGCGACTGGTTGCCAGGTCAGAACAAAAATAACGGCGACTATGAGCTCTATATTGAGATACGCGATGACACGGCACTTCTGCCGCCCAAGGAGGGTGAATGGACCCTTGAATTCACGGGAACATTGGATACCGTCGATATTTATCTCGCCACAACGAACCTGCCCGTTCACTTCACCCAGGGTAAGGTTGATTTCGGAAAAATAACCATTCCGGGCACGGCACGGAATGTGATTACAGTTGGTTCCTTTCTAAGCAAAAAGGACTGGTACGATCTCGACAACAATCATTTGACCATTGATAATGAGGGTTTTTTAAAAAAAGGAGATATTTCATCATTTTCCAGTCCCGGGCCGACCAGAGATGGCAGGAAAAAGCCGGATATTACGGCACCGGGCCAGATGATCGCCAGCAGCTACTCGGAGAAAGCTAATCCATATACCAGTTACAGTATTTTCGCCAATCCATCATCGGATTATCCCAACGCCCTGGTGAGAAAGGGAGGTCTGCAGGGCCTCTCGCGTGGAACCAGTATGGCCGCTCCTCATGTGGCCGGAGCGATTGCTCTGTTGCTGGAAAAGTATCCCGAAACGACCACCTATCAATTGCGTCAGATGCTGACCAAAAGCGCTGCTGCGGACCAGTTTGTCGGCGATACGCCGAATAATTACTGGGGTTACGGTAAATTGGATGTTTTTTCAGCCCTGCAACTCACGCCGGGAGAAGAACCTCCTGCTGATTATAAATTGTTAAATGTTTATCCGAATCCGTTTACACAGCGTTCAACCATTGAATTTGAATTGCCGCTGTTGGAAAACCGGCAAAATACAAAAATAGAAATATATAATATCCTGGGACAAAAAGTCCGGTCTCTGGTTAATGAGACGCACAACACCGGAAAATATCAGGTTTATTGGGATGGACGGGACGATCTGGGATATTTGCTGGCAAGTGGTATTTATTTTATTCATTTTGAATCCGGTGAATTTAAACAAACGCGCAAAGTAACATTTTGGCCATCAACTAAATAGAAAAATTAAAGAACAAAAAAGGAGGTTTTTCATGAGTACTTTATGGGAAGACATACGCGAAACCATTCGGGATGGTATCGAGCTGGTTGTCGATAAAACGGAAGAATACTCAAAGATCGGTAAGCTGAATGTCGAGATTATGAGTATCAAGAGAAATGTCGGTAAAAGTTTTACTGAATTGGGCGGACATGTTTATGAGCTGCTCAGCAAGAAAAAAGAAGTAAAGGATGATGACGAGGTCAAGCGCCTTATTAGAGAAATCAAGGAGCTGGAAAGTAAACTTGAAAATAAAAAAGCCGATATTGAGCACGTGAAGGAAGATAAGGAAAAGGAACGAAAAGAGCGGGATGAAAAACGTAAAAACGAGAATGAAGAACAAGAACAAGAATGATCGACCCCGCTTTTTTAAAACAAGTATTCTAACAAGGGCTGATTTTTGGTCAGCCCTTGTTATCATATTTGCAGGAGTATTTGGGTGCAGTCACAAACCGCCGGTCCGGCAACCGTTCAAATTACCTCGACAGGGTGAAATGAATTTAAAACCGCAAACACGGATTAAGGCAAAACGTGAAGTTGAAAAACGCCCGTTTCCGCTCGTGAGTATAACAGCCGTTGGTGATTTAATGTTGAGTTCTTATGCCGCCGACTTTGTCCGTCAAAAAGGTGTTGATTATCCTTTTGACAGTACGCGTACTTTTGTAGCTGCCGCCGATATCGCAATTGCCAATCTGGAAGCCCCGCTGTCCAATACCGGCACCAGGTTTGCCGACAAGACATTTACATTTAAAGTACCCCCGTATTTTGTGGCAGGTATTAAAAACGCCGGATTTGATGTTGTGACCTGTGCCAACAATCATATTGTCGATTTTGGTTGCGAAGGTTTGGAAAATACCCTGGCAATTCTCGATTCAATGGGGATAAAATATTGCGGTGCCGGAGAAAATGTGACCAGGGCCTGTTCGGAAACCGTCGTGGAACATTTTGGTGTGCGCGTCGCCTTTCTGGGATACTCAATGACATATCCGCAGGAATTTTGGGCAACCGCCGCCAGATGCGGAACCTGTTATCCAACAGATGAGAAATTAATAAATACAATAAAAAATGCGCAGCAAAACGCAGATCTGGTGGTCGTCAGCTTTCACTGGGGTGGCGAAAAGCGAATTTATCCCAAAAATTATCAAACGTATTTCGCTCATCTGGCGGTCGATAGTGGCGCGGATCTTGTACTGGGACACCATCCGCATGTTTTGCAGGGTATGGAAATCTATAAAGGACGGCTCATCGCGTACAGTCTGGGTAATTACGCGTTTGGCTCGTACAGTCATAATTCCCGTGATAGTATCTGTCTGAAAACGTTTATTAGTCCTTCCGGATTGGTTTATGCCCGCCTTTTTCCTATTTCCGTGTATAATTATGATGTCCATTTTCAACCACGTCCCCTTCGCGGCGGGCAGTACACTCGGGTTATTCAACAATTGAATGAGATCAGTGCAGGAATGAACGGCGGCAGACATATCATTCACGAGGATGGGACAATTATGGTTCAATAGGGTTAAAAATATTTGCCAAAGTGATTTTTTTTGTAACGTTTTGCCCGCTTTATGTCATATCTAATAAAGACCCTTATAACTTTTTTTTATATGAAAATTCAAGAACCGGCTCA
>JAFGEC010000059.1 GCA_016931775.1 Candidatus Zhuqueibacterota bacterium
CATCGGACCTTTTAACATCAAAGGTTTTGGAGAAATAATGGCATATCTGGCAGAGGGCAAATCACCCGATCAATTTTAAGGAGTTTGCATTTTGACGCGAACGGAACGATTGGCCGCAGAAAAGCGTACCATCGAATACCTTAAGCGCGCACATATCACCATCACGGATACCGAAGCTAAAAAAATAGAAGTCACCGATCTCGGTTTGGGCATGCTTGAAAAAATTGGCCTTCAGTTGATTGTGTATGTCAATACGCAAAAAGTATGTGCAAAAGAACTTGTGCTGTTTCCATATCAGATCTGTCCCGAACACCGCCATCCGGTTTCCTCACAGTTTCCGGGAAAAGAAGAAACATTTCGCTGCCGGTGGGGACAGGTTTTCCTCTATGTGCCGGGGGAAAAAACGCCAATTCCCCGGGCCGTCGTTCCTGCCGGTAAGGATCACACTTTTACGGTTTGGCATGAAATTTTATTAAATCCGGGTGATCAGTATACACTGGCACCGAACACCTTACATTGGTTTCAGGGGGGCCCGATTGGTGCGGTAATTTCCGAATTTTCCACACAAAGCCGGGATGATCTGGATATCTTTACCGATCCGGAGATAAAACGCGTAATGAAGGGGAAATAAACAATCAATGTTGGATAGGTCGGGGAAAAAACAGCCATGGAAAAATTACCGATACATGGATTTCAGGTTCAATGCGTCTTTCAAAACCTCAATGCTTTGACACACTATGACAAAGAAATTGTTATAGATCTTTTCCTCTGGTTGTTTTAATATATAGAACGACACAGCCTCATCAGCCAAAGATATAATTAAATATTTAACAACCTTTCTGTTAAAAATATAAAGGACATAAAATGAAGACCATAACATTACTTGTTTTAATACTTGCTGGTTTATTCGCTACAGGATATTTACAGCCGGATGCAGCAGGTAACAATCATTTAAAAGGAGTGCAAACCGTGCAGAGTGATATCATTTCGTTTAACGGAACAAAGATCGTACAGATAGGAATAGTGGTCAGAGACGTTGAAAAGTATACGAAAAGTTATGCAGACTTTTTTGGTGTAGAAACTCCCAAGATCATCATAAGTGAGACTGAAGATAAGGCAAAAACCCACTATTTTGGCCAGCCGACAAAAGCCAGAGTTAAACAGGCTTTCTTTCAGTTTGACAATATTACGATAGAACTCCTTGAACCCGTAGGAACTCCCAGTACATGGAAGGATTTTCTCGACAAAAACGGTGAGGGTGTTCACCACATAGCATTCGAGGTCAAGGGCATGGACGAACGGATAACAGAGATGCAGGCCAGAGGCACATCTTTGATCCAGGAAGGTCGCTGGACTGATTATTCAGGCGGACGTTATGCCTATTTTGACAGCGAGGCTCAGCTGGCGGTGATCACGGAGCTATTGGAAAATTTTTAAATTTGGCTGAACAAAGACGCTGAATCAGAAACGGTTTTTTGATGAGAGCCGCAATACCATGTTTTAAAGCTTCAGGTTTAAAAAACCTGGTAAACCTTGCCGGCGAATAAAAATTGTTATGCCCGGGATAATTTAAATCTACCCCGAATTCCGTTGAGCGACAAATCCTGTTTATTCGACCGGGGCGGTTGATTTCAGAACGTGCTCCCCAAACGCCAAACAGTCAGCCCGTTTAAGATTGTCATAATCCTCAAAATCTTTCATCATTTCAGCGGTTTGAGGATCCATCAGGGATTTTGTTATTCTGCCGAGAAAAACCCTGGAAGGCAGATTGCCGACCCCGCATCGTTTTGCCAGATGATTGTCGATGAATACGGTTGTTTGCTGCGGTCCGACCGGATTCCCCATATTGCCGCATACGGCAAAAAACGCTCGAATTTTCTCTTTTAGGGATTCCCTGTTCGCGGTGATGTAATCCTGTAATTCCTGCCGCATCACCGCACTTCGAATTGATCCGCCGATGATGATGTGTTCAAATCCGCTCAGATCCGGATTTTCACGTACATCAAAAACTTGCGCGATCCCGCCCATACCTTCGGAAATCCACACGGCAGCATCTCTGGAACTCCCGCACCACGTGCCGTAAAGCACAGCCCATTTCTGTTCGGACGGCATTGTATAATACTCCAATGCCCATACTTTTTTAACCAGGGCGATTGTGCCGATACCTGCCAAACCATACTTGAAAAATATTCTTCGATCCATGATTCACCCTATTTTTGAATGTACCAATATTTAATTTCAACCGGTCAATTCTTATTGTAATTGCCGCAGAATTTTTTCCGTTACCTGGAACACCGTTCCATGCCGCAATCCGTCCGGATATTCCAGGCTATCCGATTTATCAACCCAATTTTGCAGGTCTTTCGATACCAGCAGACCGTATTTTCCCAAACGATATTTGTCAAAATACAAATGCCAAGTGTCTTTGACCTTTAAAACCGTCGGGCCCTCTGCCCAGTATTCTCCTGTGATCGGCGCCGACACCTCCCCGTAAGGTCCCTCAGCAGAACTGCTGCGTGCCATTTTGATATTCTTTTGCGGTGTAAACGGTTGGTTCGTCTCATCCTTCAGAAACATGTAAAATTCCGATCCATCCTTTACAATCGTGGCATCGATGACATTAAATCCGTGATCATAAAAAATACCGGCCGCCGACAGGGTATTAAAATCTTTTGTCGTCACGTAATACATTCTATGATTATAACCCCGCCTAACGATTCCTCTGTTATCCTGATCGTCCGTTTCGGGGAATCTCCCGGGAATGGTCGTCGCCCAAAAAATTAAGTACTGTTGTTTGACATCATCATAAAAAATTTCCGGTGCCCAGCAATTTAGCGCATCAGGTTCATGTTCCATAACAGGCAGATATCTTTGTTCGGACCATTTTTTTAGGTCCTTGGAATTCGCATATCCGATACCTTTTTCATTCCAGCTGACGGTCCACACCATATGAAACACACCTTCCGGCCCCCTCATGATACAGGGATCCCGCATGAGTTTATCGTTGCCGACCTGAGGTGTTAAAAATGATTGATCGTTATTTAATGCCGTCCATTTGAATCCGTCATAACTGAATGCCAAATGGAGACCATCTTCGCCATTGCCCTTAAAGTATGAAAACAGATAGACAGGTTGCTCAGTCTGCTTGCAGTGAAAAATGAATACCGAACATACCCAAAATGTAGATATTATAAGTCTTTTCATTGGATTTTTCCTTTTCGTTGTTGAGTGAAAAAAAGCCGGTTTACATGTCCGGCACAGTTTATTTTTGTAAATATTTCGGCTATAATCGCAAGTTTACGTGGAATTTTTTTTAAAACTACAAATTCCCGCCAAATAAAAAAAGAAAAAAAAGTTTAATATTAAAGATATATTCTATATATTTAACACGCACTCTGCAAAAATTTAAGGGAATTCCACATGAAACTATTAAAAATTTTCGCCACCATATTGCTCCTGCCGGTGCTGGTTTTCACTACAAACAACGCACCACAAATCACGATAGATGTTGCGAAACCGGGCGCTCCGGTGTGTTCGACCATGGTCGGTATCTTTTTCGAAGATATCAACTTTGGCGCCGACGGCGGGTTATACCCAGAACTGGTCAAAAACCGCTCGTTTGAGTTCGATAGGCCCCTGCGCGGATGGCAGGTTATTCCTGCAAAAAATAATAACGGCCGTGTTCTCAACCTGCGGGATGAAAACCGGCCACGCAATCCCCGTTTTCTCAGAATTTTGAGCGGTGACAGTGATGGGTTAGGGCTTGTCAATGAAGGTTTCAGAGGCATGGGCATCCGCCAGGGGAACAAGTACCGTTTCAGTATATATGCCCGCCGGGTTGAAGGTAACATCGACACGGTGCGCGTTCAAATTTTGGACAACAACGGGCAAATTCTGGCCCAGGGGCAGATCCACGGCTTTTCAAAAGATTGGAACAAATACCAGTGTCTGTTAACGGCTACGGCAACCGTTGAAAAAGCAAAAATGAATTTACGGTTCGTCGGTACCGGAACATTGGATGTGGATCTGGTTTCGCTTTTTCCCCTGAACACCTGGAATAATCGGGAAAACGGATTACGGACAGATATCGTACAGTTGCTTGCGGATTTAAAACCCGGATTTTTACGCTTCCCGGGCGGCTGTATTGTGGAGGGATTCGATCTGTCGCAGCGGTACCAGTGGAAAAACACCATCGGCAATCCCGATGAACGCATCCTGAATATTAACCGGTGGAACTTTGAATTCAAACACCGCCTCACACCGGATTACTATCAAACCTATGGACTGGGTTATTACGAATTTTTCCAGCTCGCGGAAGATTTGAACGCCGAACCCATGCCCATCCTCAACTGCGGGATGGCGTGCCAGTTCAACTCAGCGGAACTGGTACCTATGGATCAGCTGCATCCCTACGTACAGGACGCCCTGGACCTGATTGAATTCGCCAACGGGTCCGTTTCCAGTGAATGGGGACGGATACGTGCTGCAATGGGACATCCCAAACCGTTCAATATGAAAA
>JAFGEC010000497.1 GCA_016931775.1 Candidatus Zhuqueibacterota bacterium
AAAATCTCGTTCCCAGGTTCAAACCGAGGACGCAGGGCTCTCTAAAATTGCCAGTTTCGCATAATTTCCCCAAAGCATTCCAGTCCGCTCCACAGTACACCGCCATAACCATGTCCGGGTTTCGTCCAGGCGCCGGCAAGATAGAGATTCTTGATGGGGGTGTTATGCGGTACACGGTTTTGACCGGAATTATTGAGGGTTTGATCCCATCCATATATCGCACCGCGGTAATTGCCGGTATAGCGAACATTGGTCAACGGCGTTCCGATCTCTTTGACCTCGATTGCTTCGGATAGACCGGGTAATAATGTTTCCTCAACACGATGAATGAGGATGTCCGCCATCCGTTCTTTTTCTTTCCTGTACGCGGTTTTGTTCCCTTTGAAATAATCAGTCTCATATTTCTCCCAGTGGCTGAATCCCTGCAGCGCGATGATATTGAGCGTGTTTTTACCCTCGGGGGAATACCCGTGATATATATTATCGTAAAGCGTGACGCCAAAACCACAATTCTCCACATCCGCTTTTTGCATGTTTGCATACCCCTCATCCATATCGTATCCGGACTCGTAAAAAATCTCGGAACTGGTTATTCCGGATTGGCCCACTAAATTTTGTTTTAATCCTAAAAAAATTTGAAAACTCGAATAGCTGACACTGTATTGATCCCATTTGGCGATATAATCGGTGAGATATGGCTCAGCTTTTAACATTTTGGTAAAAGTATCGTAAGCATTGGCGTTTGAAATAACGACTTTTCCTTTAAATTCTTCGCCCTTGTCGGTTTTTACGCCGTAGGCGGCTTGTTCTTTCACGAGTACCTGGCCGACTCGCGTCTTCAGCATCACCTTGCCGCCGCGTTGTTCGATAAACTGGACCAGTGCATTACTGATTTTTTGTGATCTGTCTCTGGGATAAAAACCGCCGGTTTTCAGATATCCGATTGCCGGTAACGCATAATAAAAGCTCGCAAGCCGGGAGGGCGGCAATCCGTAATATCCCCATTGAGACGAAATGATTGCTTTTAATTTTGGACTAATAATCCGTTCGTCAACGACCTGGCCCCAGGTTTTAGAATAACATTTGTAAAGATAGGGAAAATCAGTGGGAAACCGACTCATATCCACATTATTGCCGGCATTTGAAAGTTTTTGGATATCGTCGGACAATCCCAACATATCGTCATAAATTCCAATTATCCCTTCCTTTTCTTCCGGGAAGTGACCGGCTAATGTGTTTATATAAGCTTCAAGATTTCTCTGAGGAACTTGTATATCATAATCCGGGTAGATCACACGGTAAAGATCGGGATGAGGCAAAAATTCAACGTCCGTTATTTCGGGAAAACCCGGAATAAGATTATGTACCCCATCTCTTTCAGGGACGGATGTTGAGTGCAGCGATACGTCAAAGACAAACCCCCCCGGCCGTTTAAATGATGTTGCATATCCACCCGGTCGATTATGCTGCTCCAAAACCAAAACCTTGAATCCCTGTCTGGCGAATGCCGCCGCACAACTTAATCCACCCAATCCCGAACCGATAATGATTGCGTCATATTGCTGGGTATCCGTACCGGCATTTGCACCTTTTGGGAAAGCGCTCCAATCAAGCGTCATCATGGGAACGATGCCCATTACGGACTTGCAAAATTCCCGTCTTCCTTTATTCATGTTGGACATAATTTTTCCTTTCTTTTTAACATTTATTACACACTTTTCATAAATCGAAAATTGAAATTTTGTGGTTTAATTAAAAAATCTATGAACCGAAAAGCAAAATATAACTTTTATATACGAGCACATCGTATTGTTCGTTCCGGCGGTATGCCAGACTTTGTCATACGCCGGTGCGGGAGCAGTATAGGACTCTGATCCGACTGGTCTGTCTGTTGCATTTCCGGAACGTAACAGTAACCATATAAATACTATTGTTGATAAAATATGTCCCCACAATTGTTAACAATTTCATAAATTGACTATTCTTGTTATTCTGTGTATTTATTGCTTGCCTTATGACACGACGGACACTCGTCAATCTCAGGGAAATATCTTTTCAATATCTGATAGAGTCCGGGATCATATTCTTTTAACTCCAACCGGGTATTTAGAAAATTATGTTTGCCATCGGGCACCGGTACTTCGGCATTGACATTGAACCAGGTTTGCACGCCTTCGGCAAAATACTCCACAATATCGGTGAGTGCATAGGTATCCTTATATTTGCCTTGATTGATGACGGTATCCATCTGCTCTTTGAGTTTCTCGTTAAAAGTCGTATCGACGGGCATTATTCCCACGCCATGAATGGTATGTGCAAACTCATGAATGAGTATATCCTCGGCATGATATTTGTCTATTTGATAACACAATAAATTTTCCTCTGCGCAGGTTGTTAACGGCAATTCGAGCGTACCGCCCAGCCCGCGCGCCCTGACATCCCAATTGAGTGTGGTGTCGCTTGCCAGGTACGCATGCTCGGGAATATCGGTCGTCCCTTCATATCTGGCCATTATCCCTACCCTGGTTCCACGACTTGTCAAGGATTCCCGTACATCTTTTGGCAGAGAATCGGTCATAAATTTGATTGTTTTGCAAGCTGCATAAATCGCTGCATCCGGAACTTTTGCCGAACTCACAATGTGTATGCCGTTAATACAGGCATATTTTTTATAAAAACGATCAAGCTTGAGGATTTTTGGCGGAGTTGTGATTTTTATAGCTTTATCAATCTGATTCAATGGAACCTGACCGGATGTAACATGAGGGGAAAAGCAAAGGCAAATTAATAATGCGGTATAAATTTTTAACGGATTAGACATGGGAGTTGTCCTCTATTATCCATTCATTTACTTTTTTAACGTAAAAATTATAAAAAAACAACTTTAGTAAATTCTTTCCTGTACGCGTTCGTCTTTTAGGCCGATTACCTCCCGGCCAACGGATATCATTTTTTAATCCTGAT
The DNA here is from genome assembly GCA_016931775.1 of Candidatus Zhuqueibacterota bacterium. Classification (GTDB taxonomy): domain Bacteria; phylum Zhuqueibacterota; class Zhuqueibacteria; order Residuimicrobiales; family JAFGEC01; genus JAFGEC01. The sequence continues at coordinate 2,965 of JAFGEC010000497.1, forward strand.
CATTCATGTAGCAATATCCATCGAGAGGCTAATATCGTTATTTTTCTCATGTAAAAATTTTTAAAAACAATTAATTTCGACAACTTTTTACTTCAGGTATGTTACCTTTGTTATGATCACCTTATCCGAATATTTAATTTTTATGTAATATATACCGGAACATAACGTACTATTTGGAATCCATGGTCCATTTTTCAGTTTTTCAATTAAACGACCTCTGATATCATATATATTAATCGACGCATCATCAGGGGCCAAAATTTGAATTACGCTATTAAATGGATTTGGGAATATTTGTATTTCTTGTCTCTTATCTAAAAATTTAGAGCGAACATTTGTCGACAAAAACACAGCAGTATTGTACCATCTTCTCAATATAACTTCTTCTCGATGGAAAGAATAGTCTTGAAATTTATGTGAAATCGTTCGCCATCCTTCTCCAGGCACATAAACTGTCATATTTTGACTTGAAAATATCAATGTATTTTTATCACTTTTATACTGTGGGAAAAGAACTATATTTATTGTGTCGGATAAAAGCAGAGAATCAGCAATAAACATCGACAATCCAAATCTATCCAGTACTGTTAATCTATACAATCCTTTTAATTCTGAAGGTGGGATATTTGGTGGATTATGTACAATTGGTGATGCAAAATGTAACTCAACATAAATAGAATCATCGGTTTCAGGTAGTGCCGTCGGGAAAAAGCTAATCTTACTTGTATCGATTCCTAATGGGTATGTTATAGTCGTTGGTTGTCCATCTGTTTTATGGATCCATCGGCCAGAATGATCACCAAATCCTTCTCCCCTTGATTCAAAAGTCCAGGAAGAAAATCCTCCCAGCATATTGAATATTCGAGTAAATCCTTTGGACTCTAAAAATGAAGCTGCTGAAGAGCTTCGACCACCAGAGCGACAGTAAACGATAATATCAATATCTCTGGGGAGACGAGAGTATTCCAACGGGAGAACATTACTGTTTAAAGGCATATTAACAGGTGTTAATGGTAGCTGTCCAATTGGTTCGGCAATGTGTCCATTGTTATATTCATTCACTTCGCGGACATCAAGCAAAATTAATGTATCTGTTCGAACCAGTCGGAAATGAACCTCTTCGGGTGTCAGGTTGGTATACGCCAAAACAAAAGATGCTATTATCAAAATTATTATTGAAATCAGACATAAAAATTTCATTATGTATCCTATAAATATTATGTAAATTTTTTACTCGTTCTTGAGCCCAACCAGGGTATTAAACAGCCGCTTACTTTTTATATTTCGAAAAACAGTATTAAATTGTTGTTTTTATACTTTTTTAAAAATAGTAAATAATAAAAACAAGAAAAGCAAGGTAAAAACGAGCATATGCGTCCCGCCTTGCGGATGGTTTGGAGAGGCCGGATAAAAACCGGCTCTTGCCCGACAGGAAAATAGTATTAGATATTTTGACGAAGAATTGCAAATCAAAAAAATATTGTATATATTTAAAAAATTGGAGAATGTATGAAAAATAATATCATGATAGCAATTATCGCTTTAATGCAATCGGCTGCTACAGCCGCCGGTATCAGTTTTTCAGCGGTCAGTGAACTGACGCTGGAACCGGTACCATTGGATAGTGTTTACATCTGGAATAAGACCCGGAGTACGGATACGACACTGATCGGCAATTATACCATAGATATCGACGTTCTGGCCCATTTAAAGTCGATCAAAGTAACAGCTCCCGTAAACTTTGATATATCCAATAATTTCCCCAACAGCTTCACCGGCGAAACCAGTTTTTATATCCACACGCCCCAATCCGAAATGATATCAATTGCCGTTTATAACATTCTGGGAGAGAAAATCGTCGAAACGGCACGACGGCTCGATACAGGAACCCATACTTACTCATTCGACAGCGGCTCACTGGCAAGCGGGATTTATTTTATTCATGCCAGATGCGGTAACACCGTCAGGGTAACAAAAATCGTGAAATTGGGCAGTGCCACCGTTGGGCAACTCGGCCTGCGTTATAACGGCAGAGTTCATTTCACTATTCGACCAAACAAACTATTTTCTGCAAATCTGCAGGATATCTATCAATTTGTTGCATATGCGAGGGATTTTGTCAGCGACACGTTGGATAACTGCGTACCCCGCGACGGTGACGTGTTCCAATTTAAATTATGGCCAGTCCCGCCGCCTGATGATTTTACATCGAACTGGCGGGGTTTTAATCTGTTGGGTAAATTTTCAGCGGACGGTTCCAATGACGGTTACATAGAAAAAGACTTTGAAATGATCGCCCAATTGGGATTCAATTTTGTACGGTTGCCTGTCGATTACCGGACATATACGGTTCGCGGGAACTGGTATCAATATAGAGAAGAAGAGCTTGCCGATATCGATCATGCCGTGAATTGGGGACAAAAGTACGGTATTCATGTGTGTTTAAACTTGCACAGGGCTCCGGGTTATTGCGTCAATCCGCCCGGCACGCCGCTCCCCCCTTCCGAGGATTTTTCGTTGTGGTCGGATCCAGAGGCTAGAGAAGCGTTTACCGCCCATTGGGCCATGTTCGCTGAAAGATACAAGGGCATCCCCACAGAGGCGCTCAGCTTTAACCTGGTCAACGAGCCATCCAATGTCGACGGTCCGACCTATGTCGAATCCATGCGAGGCGCAATTGAGGCCATCCGCAGCATTTCACCGGACCGTTTTATTATTTCGGACGAACTCAATTTCGGCCAGGAGGATCAGGACGATATCACGGTTTTTGATGTTGGCATGTCGCCTCACTTTTACAATCCTATGGGCATCACCCATTATAAAGCGGAATGGGTTTCAGGTTCGGACTCGTGGACGGAGCCCACATGGCCAGTATATCTTATGTCCGGTTTTCTATATGGCAGTTATAAAAATCCGCTCAACACACCGCTGGTCATCAAAGGCAGCTTCGAAGCAGGTACTGAATTTAAAATTCAAGTCCAGCAGGTCTCTACTCGGGCGGATTTTCGCATCTATGCAGATGGATCGTTAATTTATCGTAAATTGTTCGAACCCGGTCCCGGATCCGGAGAGTGGGAAGAAGTTATTTATCGCGAAGAATGGAATTGTTATCAGAACATTTACAATAAAACATACACAACCGTACTTGAAAAACCGGCAGCGGTAATTGAAATCAAAATAACCGAGGGCGACTGGCTGACATTTAACCGGTTGGAAATTATTCCACCGCCCGGTTCATCCGGTCAGGAGATAACCATTGAGCCCGGTATCACGGATTGGGGTGTTCCGCAAGCTTCGTACCGGTTGACCGAGATGAGTGAAATGGAACTGACAACAGCTCCTGCAGGATATGAAAGATATTTTACGCCGAACGGCTTTCTGCAAAAGTGGATAGATTTTAAAAATCAGGGAATCCCCGTTCATGTGGGTGAATGGGGCGTTTATAATAAAACCCCGCACGATGTGACACTGGCCTTTATGAAGGACCGGTTAGCCGCAATGAAAGCAGCCGGATTGGGCTGGGCGTTATGGAACTTTCGCGGCAGCTTTGGCATTTTAGACAGCGGCCGCGCGGATGTCGTTTACGAAAATTATAAAGGACATAAATTAGACCGCAAAATGCTCGATCTGTTGCAAAAATATTAGTTTAACCCCAAAATTGAATTTAATCTTATGATGCATACTTGTCCATTATGCTTACACTCAACAACAATCCTATTCGCCTCCGATAAGACCCGCGAATATCGGCAATGCAGATTTTGCCGGCTGGTTTTTGTGCCTCAAACGTATCATATCACCCGCGAAAAGGAAAAGGCCGCGTACGATTTGCATGAAAACAGTCCCCTGGATCCGCGATACCGCCGGTTTTTAAATCAATTATACGAGCCGATGATCGAACGGATACAAGATTCCGGCCATGGTCTTGATTTTGGCTGTGGTCCCGGCCCGACACTTTCGGTGATGTTCGAGGAAGCCGGGCATAAGATGCAAATTTACGATCCTTTTTATGCCAACAATCCCGAGGCTCTCGAACACAATTACGATTTTATCACTCTCTCAGAGGTGATTGAACACCTGCGCGAGCCTCGCAAAGAATTAGACAAGTTATGGGATTGTTTAAAAATAAACGGCTGGCTGGGTATTTTAACCCAAATGGTTACGAATCGCAAGGCATTTCAAGCCTGGCATTACAAAAACGATCCAACGCATATCGGTTTTTACTCTCCCCAGACGTTTAAATTGATAGCACGTTTATGGAGCGCGCCGGTATACTTACAAAATAAAAATGTAGTATTATTTCACAAAAAAGATAAATCCGGACAAAAACATGCAGCCCGGTAAAAAAACCGGACTGCCCGGTTTAACAACTATCTCATCAGGGTAAATTTACGCGTTAATTGAACGTCATCGGAGATCAGCCGGTAAAAATATATACCACTTGCGAGTCCTTCGGCGTTAAATTTGACCTGATGAACACCCGCTGCATATCGACCGTCTGTTAATTTTTCAACCAGCCGACCCTGAATATCATACACAAAAAGTTGAACGTGCGCACCGACGGGACAGGAAAAATTTACCATCGTTTCAGCATTAAAGGGATTGGGATAATTTTGTTCCAACTGGAACGAAACCGGATTCTGCAGGGACACATTATCGACGGCGTTTTCCTGATCTTTGTACAAACACCAGTTTACGGCTGCCTCCCATAGTTTCCAGCCGTCCTCGGTGAAATAGGCCGCACCCTCATCATTCCAATAGCCGAAATAACGGCGTTCGGCGGCTTCGGTTGAATCGGCCATCATAGCGCCTTTTTCGTATGCGTAAATTGCGCCGTAGATCATGCTGCTGTCCTCCTCCAACTGGATGAATTCGGCAATCATAATTCCTACTTCACCGGGGACGCCCTGGCCGCTCTGAATATCGTAATTGTCAGTTACAGCAATTTCGCCGCTCAATCCGGCGGCAAGATAGTGATTTTCCTGCAAAATGACGAGATCGCGTTGAAATGCCTGAAAAAAACGGGTGGTATCGTTATCATGAGTCATGCCCATATCATCCTGTGCATAGGGCTCGATCATTATCACCGGCACCTCCACTTCTTTAAAAATATTGGTCACATTGCCGGAGCTCACCGTTGAAGAAACATAAACCAGATTCATACCGTCAGCCCAGTCAGCTGAGGACTCGGTATCGATGATGCTAACAACCTCAAAACCGAGGAGCCCAAAGCGTTCTTCCACAGCAACATCACCGTCGTTCCACAAGTCGTTGGTTACCAAAAGTACGGTGGGAGTTGTTTCATCCTGGGCATTGAGTGTGCTAAAAAGAACAAAGGCCAACACGATACAGCAAGCTACGATTCCTACATGTTTCATGGTGCACCTCCTGGTAAAAGTGTGAACATATAAATGTTTAAGCCATTGCTAAACTTACAGGGTGAATATATATATATAATCAATATAAAAAAAATCGTTTTATTGTCAAATGATATGTATTAAAAAAAATAGAATGATACACAATTTGCGCTCGTTTTTATGCAGTTACAAAAAGATATTTTGGCTCATGCAAAGTCGTACCCACTAATTGTCTGAGGTTAGGGCCAGTCAACCGGCTATTTTACAAGTAATGCTTTTTTCACCTGGCGACGTTTATCCGATGATAATTGAAAAAAAAACAATCCCGAAGCCAGGTTCAGATCCCGGGCAGGCCAAACCATCCTGTATCGCCCTGCCGGCAAAAAATTATCAATCAAACAGCTTACCTGCCGTCCACGGACATCCACAACATAAAGTGATACTTTTGAATTATTTGGTATTAAAAATTCAATGTTGGTTGACATGTTAAATGGGTTAGGATATACATTGAATAATTTAAAAGCAGCCGGACCTTCGGAGCGACTGCCGATACTACCCATAATCGCATTTACACGTCCGGGTGTGCCATATCCAAACGACGCCATCCAGTTGTCCGGCAAAGCGTTGTCAAAATCAGGATCCACTAAAGCGAGTGTTGCGCCGGTACCGTTGGGTTGCCAGGGCCAGGGTGAAAAACCGGTGAATGCAACGGAATCAACACACTGATCCTTTTCAATCACAATACGGATTTTATCACTTTCATTATCAAGTCCGAACGGCAGGTCACCCATTGTTTGAATATTTTGTGCATGGGAGTACAACCCGGTAAATTTTTCCCGGCTTCGGCAGATGACAAGATATTTTTTTGCGGACAGAATTGTACCGCCAGGAAATATAAAGCTCTCCCCGCCACCGGCATCGTTAATATGCCAGCCGGAAATATCAACATCGGCAGATAGCGGATTATACAGCTCGATCCAATCACCGGTATCAAACTCAATCGATGAATTGTAATTAATTTCATTAATAACGATGACCGGACCCGACTCAACGGATTCAAAATTCGCTGTAATGGACATATCCGATAACAAAGTGAGTGTTCGTAGACGAGATTTTTCTCCATCCGGTTGCCAGTCGATGAACGAATAACCGGCTACCGGGATAGCCTCCAGTTGAACGGGCACGTCCTCAAAATACAGAGAGCTCCATGCATTTTTAAGAAATATCGAGTTGACACGAATCTGGCCGCTATTGGCCGGCCGGATATCAAGTTTTAATTCCGCCAGACCACCCAGATGAAATTCTTCCACAATATGATCCCGCAGGTAATCCGGACGCTCCACCAGAAAGTCTTCGACCACTTCGATATTCCTGTTCCATATGCTGTACGATCCATCCCAGCGGGCCAGGTGTTTTCTCATCTCTGTTTTTATTTGAGCAATGACATTGTCAAAAACAGGTAAAGTGACGTTTGGATCAAAATGCACATTCAAATAATCCGCCAGTTTAGTGATAAATAAATTACGAAAAGCCCTGTTTTCAAGGATTTTGCGAAACAAAAATGTGGACTCGGGCGGATTCGGCCAGGAGGGCCCGTTTTCCTCGAGATAATAAGCGATGGTATTATCAAGATATGCATCCGGAGCGTAATGAAAGTTGGGAATAAATAGACGCATTCCGAAAGAGTGGTCGGTATCATACAACAGCCACCGATATATACCGTTGGCACTTTTGGGGCGCCAAAACTTGCAGTTGTGGCCGGGACCGTCATGATTGGCAAGGAAAATCTGCACCGCCATATAGGTTAAAAAATTATCGACATTCATTTGCGTTGATACATAATCGGCAAAAGCCTGGTTTGAAAGAGAATGATCCTTGAGAAAATCGATGAGCCTATTGTAATGATCGGCATCACCTTCGATAACAATGGGGTACAGCGTGTGATAATCATCCAAAATGTCCACATTATCAGGATCGACGCCGTGATGGGTCGCCAGGTATTCCTCATTCTGTTTTTCCCGAATACTATAAATTCCCCAATATTCACCATTTATATAAAGCACACATGGCCGGTACATTTGACAGTCAATATCCAGATTTTTTACCAATAACGCAGATAAACCGTCGCGAAATTGTACACCTCCTTCGTTGAATGTATTATCACTACCGGTATTTCTCAATAAAAACGAAAAAAACCGTGTCACCGGATAATCGGGAAATAACGGATAATCGATATATTCGGTTCCATACATATTGCGAAAAAAAACGGCAAAGGACTTTTGCGGTAAATTTCGGGTAGTTTTACCGGCCATTTTTATCCCCACCGTGGCTGAGAATCCACACCGGCCGTCCGGTTCAAACAACTCCACAACAGCCGGCCGTTCCCAATCCTCCCAGTAATTTGCAGGCGGACCGATGGGATTGTCCGGATAACCGCCCAGTGCGGTGCCGTTTCCCTCAACATAGATACCGATATCGTCATCGAATAGATTATCCGGATGTGTGGAGAGTGACACAACGGGCACATCATTTGTTTCATCAATAAAATAACTGGCTGTCACGGTGGCGCTTGCCAGTTTACCCTGAGTATAAGCGCGGGCTTTAAGGACAGTCGTGTGGTTAATATTTACAGGGGACAAATAAAGGAACGAATTCTTGCCCGGTTCGCTGCCGTCCGTTGAATAATAAATGACAGTGTTTTCGCCGGGATATACATTTATTGAAATAGTAAAGGGGCTGTTATAAAAACCACCAGCAACGGATAGGACCGGCGGTTCGGCCGTTCCGGTAAATGGGGTGGTTGTATTGCTTTCACCGGGAGTTGGTGTCGAAAAATACGCCCAATTGTCCGTTCCATCGGGTATTCTGCCAAAGGAAACATCCACTGCCAGGGGACCGGTTGACACGCTGTCAAGCAAAACACCATCTGCAGTGAAAAACGCCAATTTTTCCCCCCGTGATGCCAGTTTAAAATTGGTATGCAACGGTCGACCCGGATTACGCCGGTCTTTACCGGTGGCAAAGATCAAAAGAAATTCACGGGGGGCAATTGTTTTTTGGGGGAAAATCCACTTTGAGGGATTTTTCATATTATCGGACAGTGTATATCCCTCGAGAGAAAAGGCGGATGAGGTTGGATTATAGATCTCGAGCCAATCGGAGTAATCGCCGTTTTCATCCTGAATCACCGACCGGTTCGCTGACTGAAGTTCGTTAATAACCGGAAAATCAGCCGGAAAAACAGTAACTGAAAAGATGGCAACAAGCAGAAAAAATATTTCAGTGTAATGATACATCATTCAAGTCGATACACCATTTGACGTGTCTGGCCGCCGAATTTTTTAAAAATCCTGATACCGCTGCAACACGATAACAGCAATACTGGTCTTATTATATCAATAATCTATAAATAATCAGCCATTTGGCAACAGGAATAATTAAAAGTGAAAAAAAAGTATACGCTGAGGCCATAAAAAACACCTCCCGGAAGTAAAAATTCACTTCCGGGAGGTGTACAAAGCAATGCAGGTGTAAAATAAATATGACGTGAAGATCATTTAAGGACGGAATTATACACCGGTCCGTCGTCAACGGATTGCTCACCTTTCTTCATAGGTACGCTGACAAGAACCTGGCCCGAACAATAGGCGCCCTTATCATCATTTGCCGTATAGTAAATGTGATAAACTCGACCATTGCCTTTAAATGTCCGCTCGGTACGAACATGTGCCGTTGCAGTCCCGATCCCGTATGCATCCGGTGCGTATCTTCCGCTGGTACCATAATCCACCGGTTCATCCTGATATATTCTATTTACGGTCACAGAAACCGGATCACCATCCGGATCGGTTATTCCCAGAATGGTCACAGGTACAAATTTCCTGTTGGCCGGCCATAAACTGGCTTTATCCGGCCGGGCATTTGAACAGTCGGGTGGTTGATTGGCGGGGCCGATATCGCCCAGTAAACCGACACTCACCTGAACCCGGCATTGATCACCGCCCGCCTGGGCGCCGGCCAGCACAATATCACCTTCCAGCACAAATCCGCCGGTCACAACATAATCCTTGATCATGAAATTAAGAACGCCCATCAGACCGGAAGATTGAAAGGAACCAAGTGCGTGGCCATCCAGCGTAACGTTTTCAAAATTTACTGTGGCGGCGTATTTCCAGGCGATCTCGAATTCAATGTAATTTAAACCGCCGAGGTCACCAACCGTACAGGAATTCGTAAATTCGTGACTGGAAGTAATTGTTGTCACGAGTTTTTGTGTGGCTGCGTCGAAGACAATTTCTACATGGTTGGAGGCCAGCCAACTGCCCACGACAACCGTGCCATCGCTTGTGGGCGTCGCACTAAAATCGACAGCACAGCTTTGGTCGGAAAGAGGTAATTCACCTTGCCAGAACTCATCTCCGGCAGTACCGTTAAAATTTCTAAAGCGTGCTGCAGCTTGAAGCACCGCATCCGGATCGGTACCGGCGGTTACCACCGGGATTGCGGATTTTACCAAAGGTTTTTGGTCCGATTCTCCTTGTGCCGGACCTGTCGCGATATCGGAATTCCGCTGACAGTGAAATCCGGCGAGTACTACATAAAATAGCAGTACAATGAGAGCAAAATGTTTCATTGAGCCCTCCCCGTTTAAAATGAACTCCTTATGTTAATTATACCTCCCATTTAAAGAATGATACAAAAAAATGTAATAAAAAGAAAACGCAAACCCCCGAAAGAGGGACGTATCTAATATAAAAGAGTGAAAAAATCGACCATTTCTCTCAGGCCTAACATTTTTATTGTTTTTTTCTATTCATTGATTATATTGTACTCAGGGAATTGGGAAAAACAGGAAAAACACGACGGTTTGGTGATTCTTTTGAGACGCCAAAGGATACTTGAACCATTTTTTTATCTGCATCTTCAAATGGTTAGTGCTGAAATGCAAAATAAGGGACGAGCGCTCCAATTCCGATTCTAACGATTTCAATTTTACACTTTAATTGGATTCCCTGAAATGCAATATTCCTAAAATCTCAGATATAACATGTATGAATCAATACACATCGTTGCTTGCCTGTTACTTTTCAAGTTATACCACGTGTACTCTCAAATAAACGATCCACTATCTGGTTGGGTCAATTATTGTGAGGGCGCTTTCGTGACCTCCATTACCGGAGATGACCACCATTTTTGGATCGGAACAGACGGTGGTCTGATTCAATTGAAATTGCAAACAGGAGAAGCTTATAATTTCAACGAGGACAATTCCGGATTGCCGTGTTCTCACATAACCTGTCTATCGATGGATGCAGCCGGGAACAAATGGATCGGAACAAAGGAAGGGCTCGCTTGTTTTGATGGACGGATATGGACGGTTTTTAATCCGGAGAATTCTCCCCTGCCTCATGATGAGATAACCACAATAGACTGTGATCCCAATAACGTCATATGGATTGGTACAAATGAGGGCCTATTCAGAAAAAATGGTGATGATTGGACCGTATTTACACGACAAATAACAAATTGGCTGTCCGACTATATTGAAGTGGTAAAAATCGCTCCCAACGGCGCAGTCTGGGTGAGTACAAGTGAGGAATTGACATTCTTTGAAAATAACAGTTGGCGAATTTTGGACAGAGAAGGATTCAAAGACCTTAAAGGTTCGGTTAACAACATTGTTTTTGACAGTCAGGGAGATATTTGGATAACGACCAGATACTGGGAGATATTCAGTGGTCCCTACGGAGACGGATTGGGCAAATTTGACGGCAACAGTTGGACGATCTACAAAGAGGGAAATTCATGTTTGCCGACAAATTCTATCGATTGCCTGGCCGTTGATGAAAATAATAATTTATGGTTGGGGACGTCGGGAGGTTTAATAAAGTTCGACGGGAATGAATGTTTTACAGAGCAATGGGATTTTATTCCTGGGTTCATAACAGCCATTCATATTGAATATATGACGTCTATTTGGGTCGGTTCGGAATTTGGATTGTATTACTTTAACGGAACTTTGGGATATCAGTTCATAACGGGAGCGGGATTGGCTGATTTCCAGGCGCGCGATGTGAGTATCGACAGAGAAAATAATATCTGGTTTTTTAACGGTGATGGTATCGTACGGTTCAATGGAATAGCATGGAAATATTATTCGAATCCGGCTCTAAAAACAAGTGATCGGAAGTGGCTTACGGCGATTACTTTTGACCAAAATAACACTTTATGGTGTGGTGCAAAGGACCAGTTGTGGAAATTTGACGGAAAAAATTGGTCGCTGGTTAAAACTTTTGACTATAGTGGTTATGACCAAATAAGTACAATGACATTTGACAAAAATAACAATATTTGGATCGGTTTTACCGACAGCGGAATCGCCACGAATGACGGCACCGGTTGGAACCATTTTACGTCAGATAATACCGCGTTACCCGACAACGCTATTTATGCCATGCTGTGTGATGGCGAGAATAAAATATGGGTCGGATCAGGAAAAGGGATTACTGTCTATGACCGTTTCAATTGGAGAACTTTTACCAGCGTCAATTCCGAGTTACAGGGATCACCCGTACGATCGATAGCTATTGATTCACTGGATCAAAAATGGATCGCTGTCGATAATACGCTTGTTCGATTTGACGACATTGCTTGGGAGGTCTACACACCAGAGGATTCGAACCAAATGATTGGTACGATACGGCACATAGCCATCGATAAGCGGAATGTTATCTGGGCAAGTACGCCTCAGGGTGTAGCCAGATTTGATGGTTCAGAATGGACTGTATTGAATAAAAAGAATTCCGGTTTAATGGGCGACGATGTGACAAAAATAGCAATAGATCAGCAAAATGCCAAATGGATAATAACTCAAAATTGTGTCTCTGTTTACAGGGGAGATAGCAATAATGTAGCCGTGGAAAGAGAGAAAACGGCGCCGGTTTTTATTAAATTGAAGAATTTTCCGAATCCTTTTAATTTTTTGACGACTATTGAATTTTCGACAGCAAAGAGAGGTAACGTTGAAATCGAAGTGTATAATGTGCTGGGGGAGAGGATAAAAAAATTATTCGATCGAGATTGTCAACCGGGTACATATAACGTGAGATGGGACGGAACGGATCAAAATGGGGCGCTCGTCGCAAGCGGGATGTATATGTACGTATTAAGAGTGGATTTTTTGGTCTGTAAGACACAAAAGCTGTTACTGTTGAAATAAAAAAGCCCTGCAATGCAGGGCTTAAAATATATCCGGCAACGTCCTACTCTCCCACACGGTCTCCCGAGCAGTACCATCGGCGCTAGAGGGCTTGACTTCCGAGTTCGGAATGGTATCGGGTATAACCCCTCTGCTATGGTTGCCGAAAATTTAAAATTTGCGTAATGTCTTGGTGCCG